>CAJONL010000082.1 GCA_905235875.1 uncultured Bacilli bacterium | reverse complement strand
GATCATTTCTTGTAAACATCCTAATCCTCAATTTGAGGGTCAAACTAAGACAAAACTTGGAAACATTGAAGTAAGACAAATAGCAAGTCGTGTTTTTTCTGAAGGATTTGAAAGATTTTTAATGGAAAATCCAAATCAAGCTAAAGCTATAGTTGAAAAAGCAATTACTGCTTCACGTGCTAGAATTGCTGCGAAGAAAGCTAGAGAAACCACTAGAAGAAAAGGTGATTTAGATGTAATTAATTTTGGTGGTAAACTTGTTGATTGTAAAGATAAAGATCCATCTAAATGTGAAATATTTTTAGTCGAAGGTGATTCAGCTGGTGGTTCAGCTATAAAATGTAGAAATTCAATGACTCAAGCTATTCTACCTTTGAGAGGAAAAATTTTAAATGTTGAAAAAGCAAGGCTTGATCGTGCTCTTTCTAATGAAGAAATAAAAACAATTATTACTGCTTTTGGTACTGGAATAGGACAAGATTTTGATTTAAGTAAGCTTAGATATAACAAAATTATAATTATGACCGATGCAGATGTTGATGGTTCACATATTAGAGTTTTACTTTTAACTTTGTTTTTTAGGTTTTTTAGACCAATTGTTGAAGAAGGTCATGTCTATGCCGCACAGCCACCTTTATTCTGTATTAAACATGGAAAAACTATAAAGTATGTTTTAAATGAAGAAGAACGTGATGAATATTTAGCTAGTCTTAAAGAAAACACTAAATATGATATTATGCGCATGAAAGGTTTAGGAGAAATGGATGCAGAAGAACTAAATGAAACAACAATGGACATTGATAAAAGAATATTAAGGCAAATAACTGTTGAAGATATAATGGATGCTGATGCTGCATTTAATAAGCTTATGGGGGATGAAGTTGAGCCTAGAAGAAAGTTTATTGAAGAAAATGCAACTTATGCAACAAATCTTGATATTTAGGAGGTAGTTATGGATCATAGTAGAGATAGGTTAGAAGAAAACAATATAGTTAATGAAATAGAGACATCATTTTTAGAATATTCAATGAGTGTAATAGTTTCTCGTGCTCTTCCTGATTTAAGAGATGGGCTGAAGCCTGTACATAGGCGAATTCTATATTCAATGTATGAATCAGGATATACTCCTGAAAAGCCTCATAAGAAAAGTGCTAGAATAGTTGGGGATGTAATGGGAAAATATCATCCTCATGGCGATAGTTCTATTTACGAAGCAATGGTTAGAATGGCTCAAGATTTTAACTATAGATATATGCTTGTTGATGGTCATGGGAACTTTGGTAATATTGAAGGATATGGTGCAGCGGCAATGCGTTATACTGAATCAAGACTATCAAAAATTTCTTTGGAACTTTTGAGAGATATTAACAAGAATACAGTTGATTTTGTTCCTAATTTTGATGAATCAGAAAAAGAACCAAGTATTTTACCAAGTAGATTTCCCAATATACTAGTAAACGGTACAATGGGAATTGCTGTTGGTATGGCTACAAATATTCCACCTCATAATTTGGGAGAAGTTATTGATGGTTGTGTTGCGTATATTAATAATAATGATATTACTATAGATGAACTTATGACATATATAAAAGGACCTGATTTTCCGACGGGTGCTACAATTTTAGGTAATAGTGGTATTAAAAAAGCCTATGAGACAGGAAAAGGTTCTATAACAATTAGAAGCAAAGCAAATATAGAAGAAAAAAATGGTAAAAACTATATTATTATTACTGAAGTTCCATATGGTGTTAATACTTCTGAATTAAAAAATAAGGTTGCTGAACTTGTTCATAACAAGACAATTGATGGTATTTCTGATTATCATATTGATTTAAAAGATGGTGTAAAGATAACTATTACTTTAAAAAGAGATGCAAATCCTCAAGTAGTGTTGAATAATTTATATAAGCATACACAATTCCAGACAAATTATGGAATTAATTTCTTAATGTTAGATAAAGGAGTACCTAAAAGTCTTGGTTTAAAGGATATAATTTCCAAATACATTGATTATCAAAAAGAGATAATTATTCGTAGGACTAAGTTTGATTTAGATAAAGCTGAAAAAAGAGTTCATATTTTAGAAGGCTTAAAAATTGCACTTGATAATATTGATGAGGTTATAAAATTAATTAGAGCAGCAAAAAATGATGATATTGCTCGTGAAGGATTAATGAGTAAGTTTAGTTTAACTGAAGCTCAAGCAAATGCAATACTTGAAATGAGATTAAGACGACTTACTGGTTTAGAACGTGAAAAAATTGAAAATGAATTAGCTGATTTACTTGAAAAAATTAATGAATATAAAGCTATTCTAGCTTCTGAAGAAAAAGTTTTAGGAATTATTAAGGATGAACTTTTAGATATAAAGGAAAAATATGGCGATGAAAGAAGAACAAATATTGATATGACTGCCATTGATTATATTGAGGATGAATCTTTGATTCCTAATGAAAATATTATGATATCATTAACTAAAAATGGATATATCAAACGTTTGTGTGTAGATACATATAAAGCGCAAAATCGTGGCGGTGTTGGAATTAGAGGGATGTCAACAAATGAAGAAGATTATGTTGAAAAGTTAATAACTGCATTTTCTCATGATTATATAATGTTCTTTAGTAATTTTGGTAAAGTGTATAGAATAAAGGGATATGAGATTCCAGAATTTTCTAGACAATCTAAAGGTGTTCCTATTGTTAATATTTTACCATTGGAAAAAGGTGAATTTGTTAATACTATTATTTCAATTTCTAAGGAAAATAAATCTAAATATTTAATGTTTTTTACTCGAAATGGTTTAGTCAAAAGAACAGATATTAATGAATTTGAGTCTATAAGAAAGAATGGCAAAATAGCTATTAGTCTTAAGGAAAGTGATGAGTTAATAAGTGTTAAGAAAACTTCAGGTGATGATGAAGTAATAATGGCTGCTGATAATGGAAGGATGGTTCACTTTATCGAAAGTGAAGTTCGTGTTATGGGTAGAAGTGCCTCTGGTGTTCGTGGTATTGATTTAGATGGTTCTAAAGTTATTGAATCTGATATTGTATATAAAGGACAGTTAGTATTGGTAGTTACTAAAAATGGATATGGAAAGAAGACATTTATTGATGAATATCGTTTAACTCATCGTGGTAGTAAAGGAGTTAAAGCTTTAAATATTACTGATAAAAACGGTTTGTTGGTAGCTTTTAAACCTGTAGATGGTACTGAAGATATTATAATTTCTACTAATTCTGGTATTGTAATAAGATTAGATGTTTCTAAGATTTCAACTTTAAAACGAAATACCCAAGGTGTTCGCTTAATGCATCTAAAAGATGGCCAATTTGTTTCTTCAGTTACAGTTACTGAAAAAGATGAAATAGTAGATGATGGTAATGATATTGATGATGTGAATAGTAAAAAAGAATTATAATAATTATTTTATAATTCTTTTCTTTTGTTGACTTTATTATTATTTTTTAATATTATTTATTTGTGCAACACATATGATTGAATTAGGTCAGGACTGGGAAGTAGCAGCCTTAAGATCCCCTATGTGTGTGCACTTTTTTATTTACAATGTTTCACGTGAAACATGGGAGGAGTAATATGAAATATATGAAATTGGCACTTGAGGCAGCAAAAGAAGCTGTTAAAGAAGGAAATGTTCCGGTTGGTTGTGCTATTATAAAGAATAATGAAGTTTTATCTATTGCATATAATAAAAAAAATTCACATAATATATCAGTTTATCATGCAGAGATATTAGCAATTATTGAGGCTTGTAATAAATTAAATACTTGGAATTTGGAAGAATGCGATATGTATGTGACATTAAAACCTTGTGCTATGTGTGCTGGTGCAATAGCAGAAAGTAGAATAAAAAATGTATATTATTTACTAGATTCTAATTATCATTTGAATAATGTTTTATTAAAAACTAATTATATTAAAATAGATTTTGAAAGTGAATACCCAAAATTAATATCAGATTTTTTTGTAAATGTAAGAAATAAAAAATTATAAATTATTTCCCGGGAAATAATTTATAACTATATTAATTAATAATGTAAATTATTATTAATAAAAAAATATAATCGTTATTAATATAATTAATTTATTATATTAATAATTGCTTTTTGACAAATGATTTTATGATAAATATTACTATTTTTTATTTGTTACATATAGTAATTAAGCTTTTAGATATGTTTCACGTGAAACATATAAGTATAAATTATTTCCCGGGAAATAATTTATAATGATTTTTAATTGAATAATATGATATAATTATGATGATATTCTTTTAATTGGGGGTGTTATTTTGAGTTATTTAGCTTTGTATAGAAAATATCGTCCATCTAATTTTGATGAATTTTATGGGCAAAGGCATATTATAAATATAATAAAAAATTCTATAGCTAATAATAAATTATCACATGCTTATTTGTTTTCTGGTCCCAGAGGAACAGGTAAAACTTCTTTAGCAAAATTAATTGCTAAAATGGCTAATTGTTCTGATTTAAATAATTTAAATCCTTGTAATAAATGTGATAGTTGCAAATTAATTAATGATAAAGCAAATCCTGATATTATTGAAATTGATGCTGCTTCAAATAATGGAGTCGATGAAATTAGAAATTTAAGAGATAGTGTTTCGCTAGCTCCAAGTGTCTCTAAATATAAGGTTTACATAATAGATGAAGTACATATGTTAACAATTAGTGCTTTTAATGCTTTACTAAAAACTCTTGAGGAGCCTCCTTTACATGTGATTTTTATTTTAGCTACTACTGAATTATATAAAGTTCCTGAAACTATTGTATCAAGATGTCAGTGCTTTGAATTTGCTAGAATTACAAATTTTGAAATTGTAAAATGTTTAAAAAGTATTTCTAAATCTGAAAATATTAAAATTGATGATGAAGTATTTGATTTAATTGCTTCATATAGTAAGGGCGGTATGCGTGATTCAATTGGTATTCTTGACAAACTTTCTTCTTGTTCTAGTTATATTGATGCTGATTTATTTTATGATGTTATTGGTGTTGTCGATGAAAAAAGCATAGTTAATATAATTAACTTAATTAAAGCAAGAGATAATAAAGAGTTGATTTCTCTATTAGATAAAATGGCAAAAAACGGAAAAAATCTATTATACTTGGTTGAACAAATTATGAATAAAATTAAGGAAGATATTATATACACTGATAATTTTGATTCAGATAGTTATATTATACTTAATGGGTTAAATGATATTCTTAATAATTTATCTAAATCTTTTAATTATGTATTATCTATTGAGACTGGTCTTTTGAAAATTGTTCATAATTTAGATAATTTTTATAATGATCAAATTATTTCCCGGGAAATAATTTCTAATGTTAATAATACTGATAATTTAGATCTAGTGAATAAAAAAGAAATGTTGAAATTTAATAAAGATAATGATAAAATTAAAAATAACAAACAAATTATCGTTGATAAGAACGGAATTAATAACGCATTTGCGTTAGCTAATAAAAAATTAAAAAAAGAAATGTTAAATAAATGGAATGACTTTAATAATTATGTTCATAATAAAGAATTTTCTTCAATTGTTTCTTATTTTTTAGATTCTTCTCTTGAAGTTGCTGGTGAAAATGATGTAATAATATCTGTTGATAGTGAAGCAATTGTTAATAATGCTATTTTTAATAAAGCTAAGCTAGAATTGTTATTTAATCTCGTTATTGGTAGATCTTGTAATATTGTTTTTGTAACTAAAGATTATTTTGAAATATTAAAAAATAAATATATTAATGATATTAAAAATGGTAAAAAATATAAATATATTGCTGTTGATTCTCAAAATGATGATATAATAGAACAAGATGATGTTACTTTAAATAGATCTTTATCAGCTGAAGATTTGTTTGGTAATGACATTGTTGAATATACTAATGATAAGGAGTGATTGAAATGAATATGCAAGCATTAATGAAACAAGCACAAAATATGCAAAGAGATATTAATAAAATTAAAAATGAATTAGATAATACTGCATTTACAGCATCTAATTCCATGGTTAAAGTTGAAATGATGGGTGATAAGAAAATTAAATCTATTAAAATATTACCATCAGCAAAAGAAGTTATAGATGATGATATTACAATGCTTGAGGATATGATTCTTTTAGCTATAAATGAGGTAATTGAAAAAATTGATAAAAAAACTGAAGAAAAAATGGGTAAGTATTCTAGTATGATGACTGGGTTAATGTGATATGTATCCTAATAGTGTTTTAGATTTGATTAATTCTTTTAAAAAATTACCAGGAATAGGACAAAAAACTGCAGAACGCCTCGCATTTTCAGTAATTGATAATTTTAATGATGAAGATTATGAATTGTTTTATAATAGTTTTATTGAAGTAAAAAGTAATATTAGAAGATGTAAGAAATGTAATATGATTACTGATCAAGATATATGTAATATCTGTTCTGATAAGACTAGAAATAGTGATAGTCTGATTGTTGTTGAAAGTTTTAAAGATGTTTATGCAATTGAAAAAATTGGTAATTTCAATGGATATTATTATGTATTGGGAGGTTTGATTTCTCCTTTTGATGGAATTAATCCTGAAGATTTGAATTTGGATTTGTTATTTAAAAGAGTAAAAGATGAAGGTATTAAGGAATTAATTTTTGTTGTTAAATCAGGAATTGAAGCTGATACAACAGTTTTATATGTTAAAAAGTCTCTAGAGAATCTTTCTGTAAAAATTAGTAAGGTTGCTAATGGAATTCCTGTTGGAGCTGATATGGATTATATTGATACATTAACTTTGGAGTCTGCTTTAAATAATAGAAAAGAAGTTATTTATTAATTTTGTTCATATACTTATTTTGAGGTGTATTTGTTGAAATTGTTAATTTCTTTTTTTAAGCGCTTTATTTTTTCTTTTTTCTTTTTATCATTTTTTAATATAATGGCGAATGGTGTTAATTTATATGTTCCTATATCGTTTATTACAATTCTTTTTTTATCAGTTTTTGATTTTTTTGGTATAATTACAATTATTATTTTTTATTTATTTATATTTTAGTGAGGTAAGTATGCTTGATTTGTACAAAGATAAACAAACTTTATTTTATAATTTTGTTATTAATAGTTTTAATAATAATAAATTATCTCATGCCTATTTAATTGAGTTAAATGATTTAAGTTATGGATATGAGTTAGTGGATAATTTTGTTAAATTTTTGTTGTGCAATGGTAAATTTAATCAAAGAATATGTACCCTTATAGATAGAAATAGGTATAGTAATTTTTATGTGATAGATTCGCAAAATCAAATAAAAAAAGAACAAATTATTAATCTTCAAGAAGAATTTTCGTATAAGTCAATTGATGATAACATAAAGGTTTATCTGATTAAGGATGCTTCTTTGTTAAATGATTCTTCTGCTAATAGTCTTCTTAAGTTTTTAGAAGAACCAAATGAAAATATAATTGCTGTGTTAGTTTGTAATAATCTTAATGATATTAAGGAAACTATTGTTTCAAGATGCCAAGTAATTAGTTTAATTAATGATGAAAAATTTGATTATAAAAATTTATTTAAGTATTATAATTCTGATAATATTGAATTAGATTTTGATGAATTTGTAAAAATTGAATATGAGAAATTTATTAATTTTTATTTAAACTTGGAGAAATATGGAATTTTAGTTTTAAAGGATAAATGTATTTATGATTATAATTTAAGATTTACAGAATTATTAAAATTTGGTTTATACTTGTATTTTGATTTAATTAATGCTATTTTAGAAAGAGAAATGAAAAGGTATGTACTAAGTGACAAATTGCTTAATAGATTTCTTAATTTTAATAATTATGACAGTATATTAAAGAAACTTGATTTATTGAATAAGTATTTTATTTTATCAACGAATAATGTTAATAAAAATTTATTTTTTGATAATTTTATTATTATGTTTGGTGGTGTGAAAAATGATTAAAGTAATTGGTGTTCAGTATAATAATTCTGATAAAATTTTTTATTATAAATTTAATGATATTTCTTTTGATGATAAAAAGTATGTTATTGTTGAATCAGATAATGGAGAAAGATTTGCTGAAATTGTTACTTCTATTATTGAAGTAGATGAAAAAATGTTGAAAAATGAAGTAAAAAATGTTATAAGGATTGCTAATAAAAAGGATATGCAAAAGAATGAAACAAATTTAGCTGACGAAAAAAATGCATTAGAAGATGCAATTAGATTAGTTAACGAGTTGAATCTTGATATGAATATTTTAAATGCTACTTTTTCTTTTGATAGAAGACAATTAGCATTTAATTTTATGTCATCTGAAAGGATAGATTTTAGAGAACTGGCTAAAAGGTTAGCTTCTATATATAAAACTCGTATTGAATTAAGACAAATAGGTGTTAGAGATAAAGCAAAATGTATAGGAGGATATGGTGTTTGCGGAAATACTTTATGTTGTAGTTCGTTTTTAGAAGAAATTAATAGTGTTTCAATTAATATGGCAAAAAATCAAAACTTATCTCTTAATCCACAAAAAATTAATGGTGTTTGTGGAAGATTAATGTGTTGTCTTTCTTATGAAAATGATTGTTATTCAGATTATAAAAAGCATTTACCTAAAATTGGATCAAAGATTGAATATAATGGTGATTTATGTAAGGTTATTGAACATGATACACTTAGTTTAAAATATAAAATAGAAACTCCTGATTTGAAAGTTATTGAATTAGAGGTGAATAAGGAATGAAGTTAATAGTAGGACTAGGTAATCCAGGTGAGAAATATGAAAATACGAGACATAATTTAGGATTTATGGTTCTTGATAATTATGCTAAAAGCTTAAATTTAGATATTAATAAAGAAAAGTTTAATGGTTTATATTGTGAGTTTTTTAATGATACTGACAAAATAATTTTGCTTAAGCCAATGTCATTTATGAATTTATCAGGTACTGTTGTAAAAAAGTATGTTGATTATTATAAAATTGATCCTTCTGACATGCTTGTAATAAGTGATGATTTAGACTTGGATTTTTTAGATTATAGATTAAGATTATTTGGTTCAAGTGGTGGGCATAATGGTTTAAAAAATATTGAATCTTGTCTTGGTACAAATAAGTTTAAAAGGTTTAGGATTGGTATTTCTAATGATAAGAATACAAATACTGTAAATTATGTTTTAGGTCGCTTTAATGCTGAAAGTATAAGAAAAATTAATGATTTTTTACCAATATCTGAGCATATATTGAATGATTATTTATATTTAGATTTTGAAAAAGTTATGAATAAGTATAATTAATTTATTACATTTTAGAATTTTTAATTATATTTTTTTGATAAAAAAAGCATGTTTACTTGAATTGTATCAAATAGCTATGTTATAATTTGCTTGTTTTATTTATGTTGATATGTGTTGGTGATGAATATGAATTTGATTAAGAATTTAACTAATGCTAAATATAAAAAAGACATGGGTCTATTAAATATGACGCATGATTTTTTTGCTTTATATGTAAAAGAGTTATTGAAAAATGAGGAAAAGTCTATTTTAATTGTTACTCCAAATGGTTTAGATGCTAGGAATATTTTTAAATCTTTTGTTAGTGATGATGTTTTATTATTTGAGGATGATAATTTAAGTTATAGTAATAATGCATATAAGAGCCCTGAGCTTATGGTAGACAGAATAACGATTTTATTTGATTTGTTAGAGAAAAAAAATAGGATAATAGTTACAGACCTAAATGGGTATTTAAAGAAATTGCCAGAGGTTAATTCATTTGAAAATAGTTTTATAGATTTAAAAATAAACAAATGTATTGAAAGAAGTGATTTGATTAATAGACTTATCTATTTGGGGTATGAAAGAACTTCATTTGTATCAAAAATGGGTGATTTTTCTGTTAGAGGTTATATTATTGATTTATTTCCTCCAAATACTAATGATCCAGTTAGAGTTGAATTTTTTGATGATTCTATAGAGTCTATTCGTTCTTTTGATTTAGATACACAAAAGTCTATTTCTAATTTGGATAGTATTAAGATAATACCATTTACTGAAATTATAGGTAATAAATCTAATACTATTTACAGTTATATGAATGATCCTATTGTAATATATAAGGATTATAAACAATTAGAGTTTGCTCAAAATAAGTTTTTTGAAGAAAGTGTAGATAGTGAAATAGATATTAATAATTATTATTGTACTTTAAGTGAAATAAGTGTTAAAGATAAAATGTATTATTTTGATTTTGATGATATATCTAATATGAATCTATCTGATATCAAAGATTATAACTCTATTTCTGTTCCTTGCTTTAATAGTAATTTATTAGAAATTAATAAGTTTTTTTCTAAGACACTTTTAGATGATAAAACAATTATTCTTTGTTTAGAAACTAAAAATGTAAATGATTTTTTAGAGCATATTAATTATAGTTATGTTTTTACTGATTTTAATAATATAGTAGAAGGAAAAATAAACATAATTTCCTTTAGAATTACTTCAGGATTTGAAGTAGGTAGTTACATATTTTTGACTGATTATGAATTATTTAATAAGAAAAGTATTGTTTATAAAAAAGTAAGATTTAAAAATACTACTAAAATTTCTAATTTATCTAAGTTAGATGTTGGGGATTATGTGGTTCATAGTTTAAATGGTATCGGAATATATAATGGTATAAAAACGCTAAAGAAGAATGGAATTAGTGCTGATTATCTTGAAATAATTTATGCGGGGGATGATAAATTATATATTCCAGTTTCTAAAATTGAATATATTAGTAAATATGTTGGTAAAGATGGATATACTCCTAAAATAAATGCTTTAAATAGTACTAGTTGGATTAAAGCTAAAAATAGAATTAGAAATAAAATAAAAATTGAAGCTGAAAGACTTATTAAAGTAGCAGCAGAACGTGAAGTAAAAAAAGGATTTAGTTTTAGCAAAGATGGTCCTATGCAAGCTATGTTTGAATCAGATTTTATGTATACTCTTACACCTGATCAAGAAAGAGCAATTAATGAAATTAAAGCTGACATGGAAAATAATACACCAATGGATAGAATTCTTTGTGGTGATGTAGGTTATGGGAAAACAGAAGTTGCCTTTAGAGCAATGTTTAAAGCTGTTTTAGATGGAAAACAAGTTTTATATCTTTGTCCTACAACATTTTTATGCCGTCAGCAGTACGATGTAGCAGTAAATAGATTTAAAAACTATCCTTTTAATATTGGAGTACTTAATCGCTTTGTATCGATTAAAGAGACTAAAGAATTACTTGAAAAATTAAAAAATGGTGAAATTGATATACTGTTTGCTACTCACAGGGGTCTTTCTTCCGATGTTGTTTTTAAGGATTTAGGTTTATTTGTAGTTGATGAAGAGCAAAGGTTTGGTGTTGTTCAAAAGGAAAAAATTAAACAAATGAAAAGTAATATTGATATTTTAACTTTAACGGCGACTCCAATTCCTCGGACTCTTCAGATGGCAATTTTGGGTATTAGGGATTTATCTTTAATTGAGACACCTCCAAAAAATAGAAAAGCAATTATGACTTATATTACTCCATTTGATAAAAAGATGGTACGGGAAATTATTTATAAAGAAGTATCTCGTGGTGGTCAGGTTTTTATTCTATATAATAATATTATTGATATTGAAAGCAAGGTAAATATGTTTAGAAATCTTATGCCTGATGTTAAAATAGACTTTGCACATGGGAAAATGAGAAAAGATAAATTTGAAAAAGTGATGGACGATTTTGTTAATCACAAATTTGATGTATTAGTATGTACTACGATAATTGAAACTGGGGTAGATATACCTAGTGTTAACAGTTTAATTATTATGGAATCTAATAGATTTGGATTAGGACAACTATATCAAATAAGAGGACGAGTTGGTCGTAGTGATGTTTTAGCATATGCTTATCTAATGTATGATAAGGGTAGTGTTTTGACTGAGAAAGCTATGAAAAGATTAAAGGTTATTAAAGAATTTAATTCATTGGGTAGTGGATTTTCTATAGCAGCAAAAGATTTGTCAATACGTGGTGCTGGTGATATTTTAGGAAGTGATCAGGCTGGATTTATTGATACAGTTGGAATTGATCTTTATATGAAAATGCTTAATGAAGAAGTAGAAAGATTAAAGGGAAATGAAGTAAATTCTAAAGAAGATGACTTGAATCTATTTATATCTTCTCATATCAAAGATGAGTATGTTAAAGATGAAGATGTAAAAATTGAGATACATAAACTTATTAATTCTATTAAGTCTGAAAAAGATTTACTTGATATTAAAAGACAGCTTATTGATAGGTTTGGTAAAATAGATTTTGATTTAGAAGTATATTTGGAAGAAGAATTATTTCAAATATATTGTAAAAAGTTAGGAATTTCTAAAGTTATTGATAATAATAAATATAGAGAGATAGTTATACCTATAAATGATAATTTTAATTATGAAGATTTGTTTTTGAAATCTTTAACTATTAATAATTCATTTAAAATCTCTTATAAAAATAAAAAGTTAATTATATCTCTATTTTATTCTAAATCAAAAAATAAGCATGTAGTTTTTGATTATAATAGATTATTAAAGGAACTTTTATAGTTCTTTTTTTATGCTTATTTAATTGGAAAAAATTACCATAAGTAATAGTGCACTAATAATATTATAATGGATATATGTCATACTAAAATTTAGGAATATTTTTGAATAATTTGGAGATAAATAACTATAGTGAAAGTGAGGTTGCTAAATGAAGGCTACTGGGGTTGTAAGAAGAATAGATGATTTAGGAAGAATTGTTATTCCTAAAGAAATTAGAAAGACACTTAGGATAAAAGATGGTGAGTATTTACAATTTTTTTTAGAAAGTGAAAATATAGTTTTACAAAAGTATTCTCCAATGGTAGGATTACCTGATTTTTACAAAGATTATGTGAATTCAATTTATTCAGAAATTGGTGGTAATGTTTTAATAACTGATAGGGAAAAGATTGTTGCTATTTCTGGTAGTTTAAAGAAAAACTATCAAGATAAGAGAATATCGAGTTATTTGGATAATATTATTCAAAATAGAATAATTAGTTATTCATTAGAGAAGACAAATATTGATTTAATAAATGAGACTTTAAATAATGTATCTTATGTTATTGCTCCCATTATTTCTGATGGAGACGCAATTGGAGCTGTAATTATATTATCAATTGAAGAAGAAATAAATGATTTTATTGTTAAAACAGGAAGTATTGCAGCAAAATTTTTAGGAAAGTATATTGAATAGTTTATTTTTTTGTGATATAATTTATTTTATTAATTAAATGTGATGAAAAAAAGGGTAAGTAGAATGTAATTTTTAGAGAGTTTATGATTGGTGAGAATAAACATTTATATCTACTGAGTATGATTTTTGGAGCAGAGATTAATCCGGTTTTTGCCGTTATCAGTTTGAGACATTTTATATGTAAATAAGGTGGTACCGCGGAAATATTTCGTCCTTAGAAATATTTCTTTTTTTTATCATATTAAATAATATGAGGTGATTTTAATGAATAAAAATTTTTATATTAGCACTCCAATATATTATCCTAGTGCAAACTTTCATATTGGACATTGTTATACTACAATTATAGCTGATTCTATAGCAAGGTATAAGAGACTTTTAGGTTATGATGTTTATTTTCAAACAGGTTCAGATGAACATGGTCAAAAAATTGAACTTAAAGCTAAAGAAGCTGGTATTACTCCAAAAGAATATGTTGATAAAATAGTTGATAATGCAAAAGATTTATGGAAGTCATTAGATATTAGTTATGATTATTTTATTAGAACAACTGATGAAGATCATGTAAAAAAAGTTCAAAAAATATTTAAAAAATTATATGAACACGGGGATATTTATAAAGGTGATTATTCTGGTCTTTATTGTACTCCATGTGAATCTTTTTGGACACAGTCACAACTTGTAGATGGTAAATGTCCTGATTGTGGAAGAGAAGTACATTTGATTAAAGAAGAAGCTTATTTTTTTAAACTTTCAAAGTATGCTGATAGATTAGTTAAATATTATGAGGAAAATCCTGACTTTTTGTTGCCTATTTCAAGAAAAAATGAAATGATAAATAATTTTATTAAACCCGGGCTTCAAGATTTATGTGTTTCAAGAACTAGTTTTTCTTGGGGAATTCCTGTTGATTTTGATAAAAAACATGTTATTTACGTTTGGATAGATGCTCTAACGAATTATATTACTTCTTTAGGATATCCGGATGAGATAGATGAAAAGTTTAATAAATTTTGGCCTTGTGATCTACATTTAGTGGGAAAAGAAATTGTTAGATTTCATGCTATTATATGGCCTTGTATTTTAATGGCTTTAGATTTACCTCTTCCAAAACAAGTATTTGGACATGGGTGGCTTATTATAGATGGTGGTAAGATATCCAAATCAAAAGGAAACTATAAAGATCCAAGGGAATATATTGATAAATATGGAGTTGATGCTATTAGATATTTTGCTCTAAGAGAAGTTCCATTTGGTAGTGATGGTAATTTTTCAGAGGAAGCATTAATAAGTAGAACTAATTCTGATTTGGCCAACACTTTAGGTAATCTTGTTAATCGAACTATTTCAATGACTAATAAATATTTTCATGGAACTGTCACAAATAAGAATAGTTATTCTGAAGATGAGCAATTTATTAATGCAGTATCTAGTTTAAAAGATAAAGTTGCTAAAAAGATGAAAACTTATGAAGTAGGTGGTGCTTTATCTGAAATATTTGAAGTTCTTAGAAAATCAAATAAATATATAGATGATACAACACCTTGGATTTTATATAAAGAAAATAATTTAGAGAGATTAGAAACTGTTTTATATAATTTACTTGAAGCAATAAGAATTTGTACAATTTTACTTATTCCATTTATACCTAGTACTACAGAAAGAATATTTAAGCAAATTGGTACTAGTGATAATAGTTATTCTAGTATTGAAAAATTTGGATACTTTTCATTATTTAAAGTAAATGCACCAAGTGTGTTATTTGAAAGAATAGTAGAAAAATAGAGATTATTGATTTAATTTATATATAGTTTGAAGGTGTTTTATATGTTAGTTGATACACATTTTCATTTTGATGGTAATGATAAAAATGAAATAAAAGAACTTGTGGATGCTGCAAGAAAGGTAAAAGTTCATTATATGATTGCTTCAGGGTCTGATTTAAGTGATAATTTTTTGAATATTGAAAAGTTTAAAGATTTTGATAATATTTTCTTTTCTTGTGGATATCATCCTGAAGTATGCAATGATGTTAAGGAGGACGACTATAAAAACTTAGAGCTTTTACTTAATAATAAAAAAGTAGTAGCTATTGGTGAAATAGGGTTAGACTATCATTATGGTAAAGATGATAGGAATAAACAAATTGAATTATTTAAAAGACAACTTGATTTAGCGACTAAGTATAATCTTCCAGTGGTTATACATACAAGAGATGCTTTTTTAGATACCTATAATATTTTAAAAAATTATAAATTAAAAGGTGTTATTCATTGTTTTTCTGGAAGTAATGAAACAGCTAAACAATACATTTCTTTGGGTTATTTCCTAGGAATTGGTGGTGTTGTTACTTTTAAAAATAGTAAATTAAAGGATGTTTTAAAAGAAATTGGCATAAATAATATTGTGTTAGAAACTGATTCTCCTTATTTATCACCATTTAGAGGTTCTAAGAATGAACCAAAAAATATAATAGTTATAGCAGAGTTTATTAGTGAATATTTAAATATTCCGATAGAGAAAATAGAAAAAGTAACAACTGATAATGTTAAACAATTGTTTAACATTGATATACAATAGTTTTCTTTGCACTTTATTTACGTAAAAAAATAATGTAAATATATAATTGATTGTGGGAAAAAATGGTAAAAACCTTATAAAACTTACAAAATCTATTGACTTTTTAAGTTTATTTAATATAAAATTGTATTAGAAAGCAAATTGCTTTTGAAGGAGGATTTAAGATGAAAATTACATCAGTAAATGTACGTAAGATTGAAAAGGATGGTTCTCGTATGAAAGGTATTGCATCTGTTTTAATAGATGATTGCTTTGCAGTACACGATATTCGTATTATCGAAGGTGAAAATGGATTATTTATAGCTATGCCTAGTAAAAAAACTCCAGCTGGAACATACCGCGATATCGCTCATCCTATTAATCCAGAAACACGTACTGTATTTGAAGAAGCTATTTTAGAAGCATATAATTCTGCTGAGGAATAGAATTTAACACCTTTTGGTGTTTTTTTATGTATATTTTTATATTGTTATTCATATATTTTATCGGAGGATGATTATGGAAAAATATACAGAAAGAACAAGTTTTAATCATGGTATTACAATCAATGAAAGAAAATTAATAAATATTACAGGAGTAAACAAAATTGAAAGTTTTGATGAAGAAGAGTTTTTAATTGATACTAGTATGGGTTATTTAGCAATAAAAGGAAGCGAACTTGAAATATTAAAGCTTGATACTAAAGATGGAATACTTGTTATTAAAGGTAATTTTGATAATTTATCTTACTTTGAAAACTTAAAAGGAAAAAAGAAATCTTCTTTTTTAGATAAACTGTTTAAATGAATTTAAGTAACCAAATTTTTTCAGCCTTATTTTGTATTATTTATGGATTCATTTATTCCCTAGTTTTTTTTAGGTTTAAAAAATACTTTTTATATTATAAGTTTTCTTTTGTCCTAACGATAGTTTTTAATTTTATTATGAGTTCTTTGTTTTTTATACTTTTAGTAACAATAAATAGAGGGATATTAAACATTTATTATGTATTTTTCTTATTTGTAGGTTTTATACTTAATTATTATACGTTATTAAAATAATGTAAAGTTTTAAATTTTAGTAATTTGATTTACTTAATTAATTGTAATTTTTAAATTTATTTGCTATCATTACTTTATAGAATAGGTGGTGATATAATGGCTAACATTAATAAAAAAAATAAAATAAAAAGAAGACGAAGAATATTTTTTGTTACTATTTTATGTTTAGTTATTAATATTTCTGCTATATATTACATTGGTTCTATATTCAAAGAAGTTCATCAAAAGAAAATAGAAACTAAGGAACTTTCTTCAGAACTTGTTAGTTTAAAGGATGAAGAAGATGTATTAAAGTCTGAAGTAAATAAATTAAAGGATCCAGAGTATGTAGGGAAATATGCTAGAGAAAAGTTTTTATATTCTGGAAGAGATGAGTTTATTATAAGAATGAAATAAGAAAGTTAATCTTTCTTTTTTTAATATATATTGTTATAATAACTCTGAGTGGTGATGGTATGAAAGAAGTTTATAATAATTTAGTGAAAACTTTAAATGATAATGATGCTATTGTATTAGGATGTTCAGGAGGGCCTGATTCCATGGCACTTTTTGATTTGCTATTAAAGGTAAAAAAAGAAAAAGACATAAAAATTATATGTGCACATGTTAATCATAAACAAAGACGAGAAAGTGATGAAGAAGAAGTTTGGCTAGAAAGCTTTTGTAATAAAAAGAAAATAACTTTTGAAAAAATGAGTATTACTAATTATGGTGATGATAATTTTCATAATGAAGCACGTAATATAAGATATAATTTTTTTGAATCTCTTGTTAAAAAATATGATGCTAAGTACTTGGTTACTGCTCATCATGGCGATGATTTAGTTGAAACTATTTTAATGCGTATAGTAAGAGGGTCTACTTTAAGAGGATATTCTGGTTTCAGTGAAAAAGTTATGAAAAATGGATATACAATTTTAAGACCACTTGTTCTTTTAACTAAAGCTGAAATTGAAGAATATTGCAATAAAAACAATATTAACTATGCTGTTGATAAATCAAATTATTCTGATAAATATACTCGTAATAGATATAGAAAAACTGTTTTACCGTTCTTGAAAGAAGAAGATAAAAACGTTCACTTGAAGTTTTTAAAATATAGTAAAATTCTTGAAGCATGTAGTAATTACTTAGATAAAGTGGAAAGTGAAGTAATAAAAGAAGTATATAGTGATAAAAAAATAGATGTATTAAAGTTTAAAAGTATAGATAGTGTCGTTCAAAATGGTATTTTAAATAAAATTTTAGAAGAGTATTATGAAGATGATTTGATTTTAATTTCAGATACTCATACTGATTTGATTAAAGAATTAATTAATTCTAGAAAAGCAAATGCTGTAATTTATTTGCCTAATGAAGTAAAGGTTATAAAAAGTTATGGATATGTTCATTTTGAGCGTGATACAGAACTAATTGATTCTTATGAAATTGAATTATCTGATTATGCAAACCTTCCTAATGGTAAGAATATTAAGAAAATAGACGAAACTTCTAATAATTCTAATTATTGTTGTAGGTTAAATTTTAAGGATATTGAACTTCCTTTAATAATTAGAACTAGAAACTATGGGGATAAAATGCAAGTAAAAGGGCTAAATGGTACTAAAAAAATTAAGGATATATTTATAGATTCAAAAATTCCATTAAGACAGAGAGATTTATGGCCTATCGTAACTGATTCAACTGGTAAGGTAGTATGGCTTCCTGGATTAAAAAAATCTAAGTTTGATGTTCCAAAAGGAAAAAGCTGTGATATAATATTAAAGTATTATTAAAAGGAGTGATTTTTTTGAGACCTAAAAATAAAAATTTAAAGAATAATTTAGTTTCTTATGGTTTTATAATTTGCTTTTTTATAGCAGTAATATTTATTGTTAATTCAATGAGTGCAAAGCCTAAAGAATTTACTTATAATGAGTTTATTAGTGAACTTAATAATGGTACAGTTACAGAACTTAAAATTACACCTAAACAAAGTGCTTCTATATATAATATTGAAGGAAAATATAATAAAAGCTCAAAAGCTGAGGAATTTAAATTAAAAGTTCCTTATACAGATACTGTAGTATCTGAAATATTAGCAGTTAGCAAAACAAATAAGGGGCTAAAAATAGATGTTAATAAAGATCCAGAAAGTAGTTCAATTTTTACTTTATTAATTAATGTTTTACCATTTGTTTTATTTGTTGGAGTAGCTTTCTATTTTCTAACTAGGCAGGTTGGAGGTGCTAGTAAATCTTTTGATTTTGGCAAAAGTAAAGCTAAACTTCATTCTGATAAAGATAAAGTAACATTTGATAATGTTGCAGGACTTGAAGAGGAAAAATACGAAGTTAAAGAACTAATAGATTTCTTAAAAAATCCAAAGAAATTCCAAAAATTAGGTGCCAGAATACCAAAAGGAGTATTATTAGTAGGTCCTCCGGGAACAGGAAAAACATTACTTGCCAGAGCTGTTGCTGGAGAAGCAAATGTACCATTCTTCTATATTAGTGGTAGTGATT
>CAJONL010000081.1 GCA_905235875.1 uncultured Bacilli bacterium | reverse complement strand
CTGTTCTTTTTTATAAAAATGGACAAAAGAGTTTAATTACTATTGATGGTGAACAGTCTAAAGATAGAATTAAATCCAAGTTAAAAAGTGCTGGTTTTAAAGAAAAAAAATAAGATTAAAATATAATATAATATTAAAATAAAAACTGATAGTTAGTTATTATTTCTAATTATCAGTTTTTATTTATCTATATATTTATTAATTACTGCTAGATCATTATATTTTATTTTTTTATTCTTAATAGCCATATAATTATCAGTTCCTTTACCTAGTAAAAGAATTAGATCATTTTTTTTAGCTTTTTTAATTGCATATTTAATTGCTTTTTTTCTATTTTTAATCTCTACATAATTATGTTTAGTTATATTTTTTTTAAGATCATTATTTATATCTTTGACTTTTTCATATCTTGGATCATCCATAGTAAAAATAACTAAGTCTGAAAAGTCTGAAATAAGTTTACCTATTTTTTTTCTTTTTTCTTTTTCCCTTCCACCAGCTGCTCCAGTTATAGTTATAACTCTTCCTTTTCTAGTTTTATTAGCGAAAAACATCATTTCTTTAATTGCATTTAAAGTATGTGCATAGTCTAAAATTAAAGTTGCTCCATTTTTAGTTTTAAAAATATTATTTCTACCACTTACTTCTTTGATATTTTTGATATTATTTATTACTTTATCTATTTCAATATTTAAAGATACTAAAAGAGCTATTACACTAGTGAGATTATAAACATTAAAAACCCCAATTAGTGGACTATTTATATTATATACTTTTTTCTTATATTCTAGATTAAACTCTGTTTTATACTCAAATATTTTTATATTACTAATTTTAAAATCCGCATTCTTATTTTTTCCATAAGTTATTAAATTATAATTTGGGTATTTATCTTTTATTATTTCATATGACTTATCATCAATATTTACAATAGCAGTTTTATCTTTATCTAATAATGAAAAAAGTTTAAGTTTAGAATTTAAATAATTATCAAAAGTCTTATGAACATTTAAGTGATCTCCTGTTATATTAGTTATTATTATTCTTTTAAATGTTAAATTGTTACATCTATTATGTAAAAGTCCTTCAGAAGAAGCTTCCATAACCATATAATTGCAGTTATTGTTTCTTGAAATATCGGCATATTTTAAAGTTTCATCAATACTCGGAGTAGTATTATTAGTTTTAATATTATTGCTATTATATGAAAAACCATTGGTACCTAAATAAGAAGTTTTTGTAAAATTTCCTAGAATATCTTTGATAAGTGTAGCAGTAGTTGTTTTTCCATCTGTACCTGTTACTCCGATTAAATTTAAACTTTTAAGAGGGTAATTGTAATACTTATTATATATTTCAAAAAAAGTATCATTAGTATTATTTACCTTTACATATGGGATATTATTATTTATTAAATTTTTAATATCTTTATCTACTACAATACAAGCTGCTTTTTTAATATCTTTTATGTATTTATGTCTGTTTTCCATTTCATCATGGATACAAATAAATATATCGTTATCATTTAAATATTTAGAATTAGTTTTAATATTCATAAACTACATCATATGCATACTTGTTTTATAATCGAAACTATTATAATTGTTATAATCATTATAATTTTTAGAAAGTTCTTTTAATTTTTCTTCGAGTATTTTAACTCTATTTTCTAATTCGTTAATTTTATATACATAATTATTTTCTGGATAATAAGCTATATTACCAGATGAAAAATATGGATTAGTATTTTGCATATTTTTACCTCCCTAGATATTTTATAATATGCAATTAGTTGTTTTAATTATGGGCTATTTATTGTATAATACTTGTAGGTGATAAAAGTGCGTGTTAGAAACTTAAAGAATAAAAACGAGATACTTTCTAATTCAAGTTATTATTTAAGTAATCCAATTGAGTATAAAGGAAAGTGGAAAGAATTGTTTAAAAATGAACACCCTATAAATATTGAAATAGGAACCGGTAAATGTAAATTTATTTATGAAAAAGCAATGAATAATCCTGATATTAATTTTATAGGTATTGAAAGAATAGATACAGTTTTAGCTCTAGGTATAAAGGAAATAGAGGGTAAGGGAAAGCTTAATAACTTGTTTCTTATTAATTATGATGCTGAAAAAATAGATGATTTATTTTATAAAGAAGTGACTAAAATATATTTGAACTTTTCAGATCCTTGGCCTAAAAAAAGGCATGAGAAAAGAAGACTTACTAGTTTCAATTTTTTAAGTAAGTATGATATAATATTTATTGGTGAAAATATAATTGAATTTAAAACAGATAATGAAGATTTATTTTTATACTCTATTATTTCACTTACCAACTATGGCTATAAAATAATAGATATTTCACTTGATTTGCATCAGAAAAAGGATTTTGATAATATAGTTACTGAGTATGAAAATAAATTTTCTAATAAAGGTTTTAGAATAAAATATTTAAAAGCAGTAAAAAGTATTTAAAAATAAATAATACTTTGTTATAATAGAGGTGTATATGAAAAAATATTTGTTATTGGTATCTTTACTATTTATTCTTACAGGATGCGCAAATATATATGAACAAAGCTATGATTATATCATTAGTAATAATTTGAAAGTTAAACAAGAACAAAAAAATACTTATTTAAAAGGATATAAGTTTTATATTCCAATGGGAATGAATTTAATTGGTGACTTTAATCATAATAATGTTTTATATTCAGATGGCACAAAGTACTATATGTATGTTGATCTTGTGAGTTTCTATAATAAGAAAGATAACAAGTTTGATTTTAATAAGAATAGTTATGAGTATTTTAAACAGTTTAAAGGGTTACTTGGGGATGGATATGTTATAATTAGAGAAAGAAATGATGGAAAATTAGTTGAAGTTATGTATAATTATGCTAAAATAGAGGTTGTAACAGATAATCCAAAACTGGCAATTAATAATAGTTTAACTGTTTTAAAGAGTATTAAGTATAACTATAAAACAATTGATAGTATGATTGGGTCTAATACACTTGTATATGACTCAGAGCAGTTTACACTTCTTGGACCTAGTAAAAATACTGAAAACTTTTTAACTTATGAAGAAGAATATGGGGTATATGATGAATCAAAGCAGAAAAAAGATGAGGATGTAATCGATATGGAGTCTGCAGATTAAGAGGTGGAATATGAAAATATTAGAAAAAATTAAGAATGCTATATTCGAGGAAGAAGAATTTGATGAAGAATTCACAAATGATGAAGTTCCTAAAAGAAAAATAAAAGCAGAGTATCAAGATGATGATGAAGAATTAAAAAGAAGACTTAGAAGAAGAGCGTTGGAAGAACGTATGAGGGCAGAGGAAGAAGAAAAACAAAAAGAAGCTGAAGATGATTTAACTGGTGAGTTAGTTAAACAGATTGATGTTGAAAAAACAACTTCAAAAAGAGAAGATGAAGTAGATCTTTTAAAAGAAAAGATTATAAACGAAGAACCTAAAAAATTTCCAAAACGTGAATCTAGAAGAAGTCCTATTATTTTTGATGATGAGGATTTTACTGAAAGTGTTACTAAGATTAAGAAGCCTCAACCAAAGCAAGAGGAAGAAATCGTTAAAAGTAAAACTTTATATGGTGGTTATCGTGATGAAAGGCAGAAGGAAAAGTTTAAACCATCACCAAATATTTCGCCTGTATATGGATTAGTTGATGTAAGTCCTATTCTTAATAAAAATAATAATAGTATACCAAAAGAAAATCATGTTTATGTTCCTGAAAAACAAGAAGAAGTAAGTTTAGATGAAGTAAGACATAAGGCTTTTGGAAATGAACCATATTTTGAAGAAGAGGATGATTTAGGACTTTTATATGATATGAGTGAAAAAGAGAAACCAGAGGTTGCTAAAGTTACACTAGGAGATGCTGAAGAATATTATGATGATTTAGGCCTTGAATATAATGTTGATTACACTGATAAAAAAACTAAAAAGAAAACAACTCGTAGTATAAAAAATGAAAAATTATCTAATGATATTGAAAAAGAAATTAGTAATAGCAATGAAAAATTAGAAATAACAAAAGAACAATTAAAGCCTAGAACTGCTGATGAGATAAAAAAGATAAAAAAGATTGAAAATTCTGACATTGAAGATGAACCAGAAGAAAAGAATTTATATGATTTAATTGATATGATGTATGATTCAGAATAAGGAGGGATAAGATGGATATTAATGTGTTTCTTACTACGCTTTTATTGGTGCTCGGAGCTTTTTTATTAGTTTTTATGATAATACTTTGTGTAAAACTAATATATACAGTTGATAGAACAAATTTGATTTTAAATGATCTTGAGCGTAAACTTAAAAGTATAAATGGTGTATTTAACGCAATTGACACAGTAACAGATGCTGTTACTACAGTAAGTGATACTTTTGTGGCAAAAGCTGCATTAATGATAGAAAAAATATTTAGAAAAAAGAAATAAGGAGGAATGAATTGTGAAAAATTTTAAGGGATTATTTGCAGGAGCTTTGGTTGGAGCGTCACTTGGAGTTTTGTTTGCTCCAAGAAAAGGATCTGAATCTCGTAAGTTGCTTATGGAAAAATTAGATGATGTAAAAAATAAAGCTAAGGATTTAGATTACGGAGAAATAAAAAATACAATTGAAGACAGTATATTAAAAATAAGAGATGAAATTAATGATTTAGATAAAGAAAAGGCTTTAAAGATTGCTAAAGAAAAAAGTTCTGTAATAAAAAAAGAAATAGATGACTTAGCAACATATGCGAAAGAAAAGGGCACACCTATTGTATTAGAAAAGGTTGAAGATTTAAGAGATGCTTTTGTTAAGGTTTCTAAAGATCTTACAAAAAAACTTGAAGAAGTTGAAATAAGTCCTAAAGAAGAAAAAAAGCCTGTTAAAAAGGTAACTAAAAAAACTGTTAAAAAATAATTATATTTACAAGTTAGCTACATTTTTTGTAGCTTTTTCTATTGAAATATATGTTATAAAAAAGAAGACAATAGCTAGGATTATACTAATAATAGTATTAAAAGTAAAAGATATTTTAAAACTTAATAGAGTTGGTATTGTTGAAATAGAAAATCCTAAGATAAAAAAATATGTATAACCATAATAATTGGTTAATAAATAATTTATAATTTTAGAAATAATAATAGTTGTTACAATAAAACCAAGTGTTACGGGAATTAAAACATATAAATTAAAACTAGATATACTAATAATATATATTCCATAAAAATTGAATAATGATAAAAGTATAGTTGAAGATATTCCTGGTATAATAGTAGATATAGAAAGTATAAAACCTATAAGTGTATATTTTATTAATGAGAATAGATTATAATCTATATTATATTTAATACTAGAACTTCTTAAATGTAGCATACTTATTCCAACGAAAAGTGCTATAAAAAATGATAATAAATATGATTTTTTAAATCCATGTCTAGTACTTTTTTTAATTATGTTTGGAATAGATGCAAAGATAAAACCTGTAAAGATAATAAATGCTTCTTCTTTATAATTTTTTATTAGTATAAAAATAATATTACTAAAAGAATAGATACCTAAAACTACTCCAAGTGCAATTGGCAGTAAAAATATGATACTTTTTTTAGGAGTTTTAAAAATATTACTTATCTCATAAATACATTTATCGTATAAGTTTAATATAATTAGAAGTATGCTACCAGAAAGACCAGGGGTTATACTAAAGATACCAGCAAAAAAACCTTTGATAAAATTTTTCATAATATATTATATGTTTTTTATATGTAAATATGGTATATAATTATAATTAAAAAATGAAGAAATAAATTCTTCATTTTAAGAAAAACATAGTTTATTTTTTTAATAATAGTTCTAGTTTTGATACAATTATATATAAAATATATGATAGAACACCTAGGATAAAAATGCTAGTAATAACTAGATTTAGATTAAATAATTGACATGCATAGTTTATTAAGTATCCAAGTCCTTTTTTTGATACTAATAGTTCTCCCATAATTACTCCGATTAAAGATAAACTTATATTTATTTTTAATATATTTATTATAGAATTTAAGTTTCCCCTTAAAACTAATTTTGTAAATATTTGTAATTTTGTTGCTTTAAAAGATTTCATTAAAGTTATTTTATACGTATCTGTATTAGAAAAAGAATCATATAGATTTAGTATAACTGTAAATACTGAAATTAATACTGCTAGTATTATAATGGTTTTAATATCTGTTCCAAAATATATTATTAAAAGTGGCCCGATTGCTACTTTAGGTAAAGAATTAATTACTGAAAGATATGGGTCTATTATTTTAGTAAATGTATTGTTAAGCCACATAATACTAGCTATTATTATTCCTATTATAGTAGATAATATAAAACTTATTAACACTTCTGTAGTTGTAGTAAAAATATGGGTTAATAAATTATTCTCTTTAGTAAGTACTAAAATTGTTTTTAGTATTTTAGTTGGATAGGATAATAAAAAAGTATTTATTATTTCTAATCTTCCTAGTAATTCCCAAAAAATTAGAAAAATAATAAGTATAGATATTTTTATTATTTTAATAAAAAGCTCTTTTTTCTTTATTTTTTTTAAATATCTTTGATGATCATTTCTATATTTGCTTTTCAATATCATTCCATATTTCATCATAATATTTTAAGAACTTTTTATCTTTTCTATTTTCTGTAGGAAGCCTTTTTTTATCTAAATTTATTTCTATTTCTTTTTTTATCATTCCAGGTCTTTTAGACATTACAAGTACTTTAGAGGCCATTGAAATTGCTTCTTCTAAATCGTGTGTTACCATAATTACTGTTTTTTTTTCGTTTTTAATTATTTTATATAGTTCATCACTTAGTATTAATCTCGTAGAATAATCAAGTTTTGAAAAAGGTTCATCTAAAAGTAATATATCTGGATTAATTGCTAAAGTTCTAATTAGTGCTACTCTTTGTTTTAATCCTCCTGAAAGGCTATTTGGATAACTATTTATAAAATCTTTTAGACCGTATTTATTTAATAAATTTACAACATTTTTTTTATTTTCTTTAGTTAGTTTTTTTTCTATTTCCAAACCTAAACATGAATTTTCAAAAACTGTTTTAAAAGGAAATAGGGCATCTTCTTGAAGCATGTACCCTGTTTTTATTTTTTTATTATAAATAATATCGCCACTTGTCTTTTTTAATATTCCAGATAGAATTGATAAAATTGTACTTTTGCCACATCCAGATGGTCCTACTATAGATATAAAATCTCCATCTTTTACGTCAAAACTAATATTTTTAATTGCTTTTATTTCTTTGTCTTTAGTATAATAAGTTTTGCTTAAATTCTTTATTTCAAGTATACTATTATTCATCAACTAAAGTCTTAAATTGTACTTTTTTATTTATTTTTTTAGCACTCAAAACTATGTCTTCCATATGATAAAAATCTTTTTCTTTTAACTTAGTAGTTTTATTCCATGAATCATTTTGTTTATAACTTTCTACTGCTTTTTTTAAGTCGTTATATGAAGTGTCAGGAAATTGGTTTTTAATTGCATCTGCAATTTTATCGCTTGAATTATTATTTACAAATTCTAGTCCTTTGTTTATTGCTACTTTAAATTTTTTTATAACATCTTTATTATTATCTATATAACTTTTTCTTGCACTATAACTAGTATATGGAACATTTTCAGTAAGTGAGCCCAATAATTTTACTTTGTGGCCATAACCTTCATTTTCCATTTTAGTTGCAAGAGGTTCAAAAAGTGTTACAAAGTCTCCTTTTCCTGAAATGAAACTTGATGCCATATTTTGAAATTCAACACTTGTATCAATTGTTAAATCTTTATTAGGGTTAATATTATTCTCTTTTAATACATATTCTAAAGTCATCTCAGGCATACCACCTTGTCGTCCTCCGATTATATATTTTCCTTTTAAATCTTCTATTTTAAAGTCTTTTAGTTTTTCTCTTGATACTATGAATGAACCATCTTTTTTAGTAAGTCCTGCAAATGTTTTTACATAATCTTTTTCACCTTTATTATAAACATAAATTGTAGCTTCGCTTCCAGATAGTCCAATATCTGAGTCACCACTTAAAAGTGAAGCCATCACATTATTAGCACCATTTGCAAGTGTAAGTTTTATATCAAGTCCTTCATCTTTAAAATATCCTTTTTCTATTGCAACATATTGTGGAGCATAAAAAATACTATGAGCTACTTCTGATAAATTTACTTCTTTTAAATCATTTTTATTATTTGAATTGAAACTATATACAATCATACTAATTAATAGAAACGCAATAAATATAATTAAAATTAAAGTTTTTTTCATAAATTCCTCCTTTTTTCATAATGTATTATATTCTTTTTGTTAAAATATCGTTAATAGTCAACTTATTTAATAATTAACATATATTTGTTTTTCTTTTTATGTTTTTTTGATATAATGGTTTTGGAAAGTAGAGTGATTAAGTTGAGTATTTTTGATCGTAGAGATGGCACACGTGTAAAAAAAATTAATGGTATGAATTACATTATGAATGATTTGTTAAAAAGTAGGTGTGATAATGAAGTTTATGCAAATTATACAATTGATGTAACTAATCTTGTAGATTATGTAGAAAAGTATAATAAGAAAGAAAAAGAACATCTTACTTATTTTCATGTGTTTAGCATGGCTATTGCTAAAACAATTTATAATAGACCATATCTTAATAGATTTATAGCTAATGGTAAGTTTTATGATCGTAATAAAGTACTATTAGCTTATACTGCAAAGGTTAAATTTGAAGATTCAGCTCAAGAAGTTATGCAAATAATAAATGTAAAAAAAGATGATAATATAAAAACATTAAGTGCTAAAATTAGTAATACTGTTAAAAAGACTAGATCTAGTACTACGAGTGGTACTGATAACTTAGTTGATTTTATAGGACATCTTCCTAAGTTCCTTAGAGTACCTATAGTTGGAGGATTTAAGTTTTTGGATAGACATGATCTTTTGCCATATTCAATGACTAAAGAAATTTTATATTATAGCACTGTTATATTATCTAATCTTGGAAGTATAGGTTCAACAGAAGCTATTTATCATCATTTAAGTACATTTGGTACTAATTCTATTTTAATTACTATGGGTAAAATTTATAAAAAAGAAATTATTAATGATCAAAATAAGAAAGAAATAAGAAGTTTTTGTGATTTTGGTGTAACATTAGATGAGAGAATTGCTGATGGGTTTTATATAATTAGATCTGTACAATTACTTGAATATATACTAAATAACCCTATATTGTTGGAGGATGCTGCAAGTGATGAAGTCGAAGTTAAATAATACTTGGGAAAAATATTATAATTTTGATACTTTAGAGTATCCAGAAGGTTCTATGTATGATTTGCTTTCTGTTACTGCTTTAAAATATCCTAAGGATATATGTTATACATTTTATGATAATAAGTGTACTTATAAAAATTTTATGGAACAAGTAAAAAAATGTGCATCTGGTCTTAAAGCACTAGGAATAAAAAAAGGTGATGTCGTAAGTATTTGTATGCCTAATACTCCAGAAGCTGTTACTATGTTTTATGCAACAAATATGATTGGAGCAATTTCTAATATGATTCATCCTTTATCTGGAGAAAAAGAAATTGAAATGTATCTTAAAAAAAGTAATTCTAAAGTAATACTTGCTATTGATATAGATTATAAGAAAGTAATTAATATAATTAATAATACTATGGTTACTAAAATAATAATAGGATCTGTAAAAGATGACTTAAAAGGATTTAATAAATTTTTTTACAATATATTTAAACCTGATGTAACAAGCATTATAAAAAAAGTTAAAGCTGTCTTTTTGAAATCGTTTAAAAATAGAGAAGTTTTATCTTATAAAAAGTTTATTAGTAAAGGAATGCATTATTCTGGTGACATTTGGTGTGAGATGAAAAAAGAAGATCCTGCAGTTATTCTTTATAGTGGTGGTACAAGTGGTAGTCCTAAAGCAGTACTTTTATCTAATTTAAGTTTTAATGCTTTAGCTATTCAAGCAGATAATATGGTAGGAACTGCTAAAAGAAAAGATAAAATATTATGTATTATGCCAATATTTCATGGTTTTGGACTAGGAGTTTGTATTCATACATGCTTACATATTGGTATGAACTTAATACTTGTTCCAACATTTAAAGCAAAAAAACTAGGCTCTATGATTAAAAATTTAAAACCAAATCTTTTGGTAGGGGTTCCAACTTTATTTGAGGCTTTATCTAATAATGATTTAAAAGCCAAAGATTTATCCTCTTTACATACTGTAATATCAGGTGGGGATATTATGGATGAAGAAATGCTAAAAAAATATAATTTATTTTTAAAAAAACATGGTTCGAAAGCTAAGATAAGAGTGGGTTATGGTCTTACAGAAGCATGTGCAGCAACTTGTCTTAATCCATTAGTTGAAATAAGGGAAAATAGTATTGGGATACCATTTCCAGATGTATCTTATAAAATAGTAGAGCCTAAAACATTAAAAGAAAAGAAATGTATGGAGGATGGAGAAATATGTATAAGTGGTCCTAATGTTATGCTTGGATATTTGGGGGATGAAGAGGAAACTAATAAGGTTTTAAAAAAACATAAAGATGGAAAAATATATCTTCATACAGGTGATATTGGATGCATGGATAAAGATGGATTTGTATATTTTAAATCTAGGCTTAAGCGGATGATAGTATCATCTGGCTATAATATTTATCCTTCATATATAGAAAATATTTTAAATAAACATGAGTACGTAGCAAGCTCATCGGTGATTGGAGTTAAAGATAAATATAGGGGAATGGCTATTAAGGCTTTTGTAGTTTTAAAAAGAGAAGTTAAACTAGATGAAAATACTGAAGAAGAACTAAGAAATCATTTGAAAAAATATATTGCTAGATATTCAATACCAAAATATTTTGAATTTAAAAAAGAACTTCCTAAAACTTTAGTAGGTAAAATTGCTTATACAGTTTTAGAAGAAAGCGAAAAAACGAAGAAATAAGTATTATTATTTATTTCTTTTTTTGTTAAAAATATTTTTTTATTATAGTTCCATATTGCAAACAAAATTATTTTAGGGTATAATTGGATTAATGATACTATACTATAGGAGAGGTTTTAAATGGACAAAAAAAGTATGATGAATTTTAAAAATATATTTAGTTCAATGAAAAAGAAAAAAACAGTTATTATTGCTCTTTCATGTATAATTGTTGGACTTTTAGCATTATTTTTTGGAATACAGTTTAGTAATGCACTTCCGTCAGGGAATAAAGTTCCTAAGGGATGGAAAAATTTAGGTAATTATCTTTCTGTAAAAAATGATAGTAGTTTTGCTAGATTAAATCAGAATGTTCCATATAAAAGTTATACATCTTTTAATGGGGGATGGACTGCTGAAGAAAGAATAGATACAGATTCCACCTGTAAAACTCGTAAAATTAGATTAAAAAAAGGTGGTACACTATTTGGTGATTTTCAAAACTCAAAAACAGCGTCTGGTTATTCATTTGTTGTTCCGAAGGGAATTAAATATTTAGGAAATTATTATGATTTAAGAATTGCTGTTTATCATATTGAAAGTGAGGTTGGATATAAGAAAAAAAATGATATAAATCATAGAAATGAACTCGCTGTATCTTGTAGAAATAATAGCTTTCCTTCTTTTGTGCTAGAAAGTCAAAAAGACAAGCACGTAGAAATTGAATTTGAAGTAGCAATTGTAAATAAAGGTGTTCCTGTAAAAATTCCTGATTTAGTTATAGGAATAGATGATGTTGATGCTTATCAATCTTATGGATTACCTGATAAGATTACAAAAAGTACGGCTTTTGCTCCTCAAAGTGCAATTAATTTTTTTAAGACTACGAAAACTGCAGCATATTTAAACGTGAATAATTATAAGCAAATTAAAAGTATTGCTTCTGCTAAAATTAGTGATACAACAACTGTTGGAAAGCTTTATGTTAATTCTCCTACTGCAAGTACTGGTAAATATCATATAACATTTGGCTTTGATCATAGGGCTCATTCTGGTATTGAAGTATATATACACAAATATGATGTAACATATAAAGCAGGAACTGGTGCTAAGATAAGTGGTACCAAGACTGAAAGTAAAGTATCTGGGGATAAACCTTCTGCTGGAACGTCAGTAGTTAACCCATCACCAGCAAGTGGTTATGGAGGATCTCCTATATACAATTGTACAATGGGAGGAAAAAAAGTTGTAACAAATGGAACTGTTGCAAATGTTAGAGCAGTTAAGTTAACTAATGATATGACTTGTACAGTTAGTTATAATCCTTTATATAAAGTGACATATGCTGTAGATGGTGAAGGTGGAACTATTAAAGGAATAAAAAATGAAAATGTCCTTAAGAATAATAAACCTGTTGGTACAACTGAAACTGCAAATACTGGTTATATTATGGATGGTTGGACATGTATGCAAGGTACTAAGGCAGTTTTAGGTCCGAAAGCTACTATGGTTCAAATAAGAGCTTTGTCTATTACGGCAAATACAGATTGTAAAGTTAAATATTCAAAGAAGCCTGAGAAATCTGTTTATACAGTTACTTATGCTAGTGCTGATTCTGGTGGTACAGTAACTGGTGATACTAATGAACAAGTTGATGCTGGTTCTAAGCCTAAGGCTGACGTTGTTGATACAGCTAATACAAAATATAAGACGACAAATAAATGGACATGTAAAGGAAAAAATGGAGCTGTCGTTGCTGATTTATCTGAAGTTACTTTAAGTAGAATTAAATTAACTGAAGTAAATCAAGATATGGATTGTACAGTTCCACATACTCCTCTTCCTCCTGATCCTGAAAAATATACAGTAACTTATGCAGTTGAAGGTGAAGGGGGTAAAATTACTGGTAAAACAAGTGAAACAGTAACTTCTGGTGATAATCCTTCAGGTACTACTGAAAATGCAAATAATCATTATACATTAAAAGGTTGGAGATGTACTGCAGGTAGTGATACAGTATTGGCAGCTGGTTCAACAATGGAAAGCTTAAAAGCATTAGTAATTACTGCTAATACAAATTGTTTTGTTTCTTATAATCCGGCTCCTAAGTATACAGTAACTTATGCTAGTGCTGATTCTAATGGTACAGTTTCTGGAACCACAAGTGAAAGTGTTTATAAAGGTGAAAAACCTAATGCAAATGTAACTGATAATGCAGATTATGGATATGTTACAACAAATAAATGGACATGTAAAACTACGAGTGGTAATGTTATATCAGAACTTAGCGAAGTTACATTAAGTAAAATTAAAACGTATAGTGTAACAGAGAATATGGATTGTACAGTTCCTCATGCAACTGATCCTATTCCAGTTAAATACACTACTGATGAAAATGGTAAAATTAAAGAAGGTTCATTAAAAGATGAAACTATTCGTAGAGGAACCAAAGCAACTGGATCTATAGATGTACCAAATCAAGGCTATAGATTTAAAGGCTGGATAAATTCTGTTGCTGTTAAAATTAATGATGAAACAATTCCCGCTGGATCTTTATTAACTGATGCTCAAGTTAAAAACTCTATAATTACTGCAGCTACTACATTTAAGGCAATAAATGTTCCTATTGATTATACGATAACTTATGAAACTGATAGTGGTGGTATAATAACTAATCCAAATACTAATGATGGTAAAAGAATTGATACTAGAGCTTATGGAGTAAAAGTTGAAAGTGGTGCTAATTTAAAAACAAAACCTGGCTATAAATTGAATGGTTGGAGTTGTAAAGATGATAGTGGTGTTGCAGTAAGTACTCTTCAAAATGTTACTATGGAAGCAATAGAAAATTGGACTGTTACAAGTAATCTGACTTGTAAAGCTACTCACACAACTAATAAATATTCTATTACTTATCAAACTGATGGTAATGGTTCGGTTCCAAAAGCATTAGATGATACAGGAAATCCAGTTGATAATAATAGTGAAATTCTTGACTTTGGTAGCAATCCAAATGGTGCTGTTGAAACTCCAAATAGAGGATATACAACTACACATTGGACATGTAATAAAAATATTACTTTGAAAGATGGATCAAAGATTGATGCTAATAGTAATATCAATATGGTTGATATTAAGAATATTGTTATGGATGATAATATTACATGTACTGTGTACCATGGAAAAAATAGTTATGTTGTGACATATAACAATACTGATGGACATGGTGTAGTTACTAATGTTAATGGTGGTGGTGACGGAAGTAGTACTGAAAGTGTTGATTATGGTTCTAATCCTAGCGGTGCTCAATATAGTCCTAATAGTGGATATAAATATGAAAAATGGACTGTTAATAAAAATGTAACATTAACTGATGGCACTACTGTTACAAGTGGTAATCCAATTAGTGAAAAGGACATTAAGAAAGTAGTGGTTAATGAAAACTTAACATTTACTGTTTGGTTTGAAAAGATAATATCAGTAACATTAAATAAATATGAAATGCTTGAAAACGGTTTGAAAACTGAGACTAAACTAGAAGGCGGTGAGTTTGAACTTTATGAAGGCTCTAGTGCTGGTAAGTGTCTTGGTGGACCGTATACAAGTAGTAATGCTTGTACTTCTCACGGAGTTTGTAAATATACTAAAGAAATAGATGGCGAAGATTGTGAAGTAACTCTTCAAAAAGAAACTGCTGAAGGCTGTGAAATGGAAGTTGAAGCAGATTATGGTAGAAATATGGTATATACACCATATAAATGGGAAAATAGTTCAAGTCGTTTGATTGGCACTTACACTACTGATAGCAATGGTCAGATAAATGTTAATCAAATTATAAATAAAAATGGAAGTATAACTAATTTTGAGAAAGGAACTGAGTATTATTTCTTAGAAAAGAAAGCACCTAAATCACATGTTATTACTGAAGAAGTTACATCATTTATTGCAAATGATGATGATATTGAGTTGAAAGTATATAATAAGAGAAAACCAGGAAGTGTAAAACTTATAAAGACTGATAAAAAAGGAAATAGACTTGATGGCGCATTGTTTGGTCTTTATAAGAGAGGAGCTTCAGAAACAAACTCTTTAGAGTACTATACTTCTAATGCAGTAAGTTTTGACTATACTTCTGCAGGAATTGTTATAAATGGTGATAAGGTATTTGGTAAGAGTTCTCTTGGTTTAATAAATGAGTCATTTACTCAAAGTAAGATGGATGAAGCTTTATCTAAAGCTACATTTGCTGAAGCTAAGGAAATAATTACTCCATATTTAAATGGTGAATATGGTTCTAATCTAAAAGGATATGTTATCGAAGATTATTCTAGTGAACTTTATGCAGTTTTACTTGTTGATTCTATTACAGGTAATAGCTCTAATGGCTCTGGAATAGGTAAGATGTATTTGATAAAAACTACAATGCCTGATCCTAATGCTTTTGGAAAAGTTGGAACATATACAACAAATGTAAATGGTGAGATAATTATTGATAATCTCACTTGGACAGATTACTACTTAAAGGAAATTATTCCACCTCTAGGATATCAACTTAATGATGAAAGATATGAATTTACTATTGATAATGAAACTGCAGAAAATGTTATTGAAATTACAGCAATAGATAATGAGGCTGAAGGTAAAGTGTTGTTTACTAAGAAAGATGAAAATGATAATCAACTTAGTGGTGCTAAATTTAATTTATATAAAAATGATGGAACCCTTGTTAGAACAAATTTAGAAACAAATAGTTCTGGTCAAATTTTAGTTGAAGGCCTTCCATTTGGAATATATTATTTTGATGAAATTGAAGCACCAACAGGATATGGACTTTCTGATGAAAAAGCAGTATTTGAGATTAATAAGAATAATGTTAGTAAACAAGTTGAAGTTTCTATGAAAGATAGTAAAGATTCTAAACCATATGTTAAAGTTACTAAGAAAATAAAGAAAAGTGATATTATTTATGAGCATGGTGAAGCATCATTTATCTTTAGATTAAGTGGTAAAGATGAAAGTAATAATAATCATGAATATTATAAAACTCTTACATTTAAACAAAGTGTAGTAGATAATCAAAATTCAGAATATGTATCTTTAACTACTATATTCAAAGGACTTGAAGTAGGTACATATACATTAAGTGAAGAAACTGTAAATAGATATATTATTAATCAAATTACTGATATATCTGCTACAGGAGCACAAGAAAGTAATACAGTTAAATTTACTTTAAATGGAGTAACAAGTAATGGCGAAGCAACTTTTGTAAACAAAAAGATAAAACAAAGTGGTTTAACTCACACTGATATAGTTACAAATGTGTTTAGAAAAAAATAAATAATTAAATAAAACCTTGTTGTAAAAAACAGGGTTTTATTTTGATTAAATAATAAATATAATAAGATATTTAATATGTATAACTGATGTAATTATAAATAGACTTTTTTTTTATAATATTCTTTGTTATAATAAATTTAGATTTTGGTGATATTATGAATTATGTATATATAGGTAAATTTATGGGAACTCACGGATTAAATGGTGAAATAAAGTTTAAAAGTACTTTTCCATATTTAGATAAAGTGTTTAAAAGTGGTTTTTCTTTGTATTTAGGAGATAATAAAGAAAAAGTAACATTCAGTAGTTATAGAACTAACAATAAAATATATTTAGTCCTTTTAGAAAATATAAATTATGATAGAGTTAGTAAATATATTAATTTTAAAGTTTATGTTGATAAAAATGATTTAAAATTAGAGCAAAACAGTTATGTAATTGAAGATTTTATTGAGAAAGAAGCATATTTTAATGATAAAAAACTGGGAGTTATTACTGATATAATTGATTATGGAATGGGTAATTTAGTTATTAATATTAAAGGTAAAAAAGATTTACTTATTCCATACAATAATAATTTTATAGATAAAGTTGATAATAAAGTTTATTTTAAGAATCTGGAGGCATTTATAGATGAAAATTGATATATTAACATTATTTCCTAATATGTTTGATGGATTTCTGAATGAATCTATTATTAAAAGAGCTATAGATAAAGGATTAGTAGAAATAAATATAATTAATTTTAGAGATTATACACATGATTCTCACAATAAAGTAGATGATACTCCATATGGTGGTGGAGCTGGTATGGTTTTAAT
>CAJONL010000080.1 GCA_905235875.1 uncultured Bacilli bacterium | reverse complement strand
TTTTTCAGTAGTACCCATAAGTCTTTTTACACTTCTGCAAGTATTTGGATTTGTTTCAGCTCCACGTTTTGCAACGTCTCCTACTAATTTTTCTCCTTTTTTAAAGGCTACTATTGAAGGCGTAGTTCTATTACCTTCTGGATTTGGGATTACTTTAGCTTCCCCTGCTTCTAATACTGCGACACAACTATTAGTTGTACCTAGGTCTATACCTATTATCTTACTCATATTATCTCCTTCTTTCTTAAAATTATTCATTAATTATAACCATTGCTGGTCTTAATACTTTACCTTTATAGGTGTATCCTTTTTGATAAATTTCTAAAACTTCCTCCTCTTCTTTACCCTCTTCTTTTCTCATAGAAATAGAGTGATGTAAAGTAGGATCAAATTTTTTACCTAAGGCATCAATTTCTTCTACTCCTCGGTTTTTTAGAATATCTCTTATACTTTGATAAATCATAGAAAATCCTTCTAAGTACTTTGATAATTCTTCACTTACATCATCTGCATTTAAAGCTCTTTCAAAATTATCAAGTACAGGTAAAAGATCCATAATTAAATCTTCATCTGCAAACTTTAATAAATTTGCTACTTCTTCATCTTTTCTTTTTCTATAGTTTATTAAGTCAGCTTTAGCTCTTAATGTTTCTTCTTCTAAAGTACTTACTTTTTCTAAAAGACTTTCTATTTCTTTATTCTTTTTTTTCTTTTTTACTTTTTTATCAGCACTTTCAATATTTTCTTTTTCTTCTTTATTAATATTCATTTCATTTGCTTCCTCGTTCATCATAACCTCCTTTACTTATTATCAATATTCTTCTTTATATAATCAAGTAGCGAAACTACTTTAGAATATTCCATTCTTTTTGGACCAATTATAGCAATAACACCTTCATCATTACCATTTTTATACTTAGTCTTTATCACAGTAACATCTTCATCTACCCGAGATTCATTACCTATATATATATTTATATCATTATCATTTTCTTCAATTTCAGTAAGAAGATTTTTATCATCTAGCTTATCAAATATTTTTTTAACTTTTTCTACACTATTAAACTCAGGTTGATCAAGTATATTTGTTTTTCCTACAAATTCAGGATTGTTTTTTATAACAAAATCACTGAATACATCATAAAAGGCGTTATATATTGTTTCATGTTGTTTTACATACTGATTAATTATAGGCTTTACTTCAAACTCTAATTTTTCACGAACTTCATTAATAGGAGTCCCTACAATAAGTTTATTTATTAGCTCAACTGTTTTAGTAACATCTTTTAAAGAAACACCTTCAAGCTTTATTTTTTTATTTTCTATATGACCTAAATCAGTTATTATTATTGCTAATAATAAATCATCTTCTAAAGGTAAAACTTCTACTTTCTTTAACTTATTTAAATTAGAATCAGATCCAAGAACAACTGAAGTATAATCAGTTAAATCAGAAATAATCTCTAAACTTTTCTTAAGCACATCACTTATTTCTAATTTATTATTTGAAAATATAGTTTGAAGCTTAAGCATTTCTTCACCAGTCATTTCTTTAGGTTTCATTAAATTATCCACATAATATCTATAGCCTTTTTCACTAGGTACTCTACCAGATGAAATATGTGTTTTTTCTAAATAGCCTAAATCCTCTAGAGTCTTCATTTCATTTCTTATTGTAGCCGAAGAACAATTAAGTTCATCACAAATATTTTTTGATCCAACAGGAGTTACTTCTTTAACATATTCTCTAATTATTATTTCAAGAATATTTTCCTGTCTTTTAGAAAGCACTAATATCACCTCTTTTAGCACTATAACTTCAAAAGTGCTAATTACATTATAATAGTATGCTTTAGCATTGTCAATATATGAGTGCTAATTTTTTTTATTTTTTAGTAAAAAAAGAAAAGTTAATCTTTTTTTAACTCTTCTATTTTCTTTTCTATTTCTTCACCATATTCTATAGATGTATCATAATGAAAACTTATTTTAGGCATTTTTCTAATATCTATTTTTTTAGAAAGTGACATTTCTATAAAGCTAGATGCTTTATTTAAACTTTCAAGTATTTTATCTTTTTTATTTCTATCTAATACTGTAATATATACTTTAGCAAAAGATAAATCATTAGTTACATCTGTGCCTGTAATATTTGCTTCTTTAACTATAGGATCTTTTACTTCGTTTAAAATAATCATACTTATTTCTTTAGAAAATAAACTTCCCATTTTTTTAGATTTTAAACTTTTCATTTTCTT
>CAJONL010000079.1 GCA_905235875.1 uncultured Bacilli bacterium | reverse complement strand
TTTAGCATAATGTCCATTTTTACTAAATTACTAGGTTTATAACCTATTACTTCATAATCAAATGAGGCATATCCATGAGTTGCACTTTTTAATTTATCAAAAAAATCATATACTATCTCACATAAAGGTATTTCATAATGAATATTAACTCTTTCTTCATCTATATATTCTAGAGATTTATAAATACCTCTTTTATTTTGACATAATTCCATTATTGGACCAATATATTCTGATGGAGTAAATATACTAGCTTTTATATAGGGTTCTTTTATTTCTTTAATATTTACTTTATCTGGCATTTTAGATGGACAATCTACTAATACTTTTTCTCCATTTGTTTTTATTACTTCATATATAACACTAGGAGAAGTTGCTATTAAGTCTATTTTAAATTCTCTTTCTATTCTTTCCTTAGTAATTTCTAAATGTAAAAGTCCTAGAAAACCACATCTAAAACCAAAACCTAAAGCTTTAGATACTTCTGGTTCAAACACAAGAGATGCATCATTTAATTTTAATTTTTCTAAAGCTTCTTTTAAGTCTTCATATTTTTTACTATCTATAGGAAATATACCTGAATAAACAAATGGTTTTATTTCTTTATATCCAGGTAGAGCTTCACTTACTGGATTAGATAAAGTAGTAATAGTATCTCCTACTCTAATATCGCTAATACTTTTAATTGAAGCTGTAACATATCCTACTTCACCACTTATAAGCATATCCTTATCTTTTTTTAATGGTGTACTTATACCAAGAGAAGTTACTTCATATGTTGCACCAGTTTTAATCATTTTTATTTCATCTTTTACCTTTAACGTACCATTCATAATTCTAACTGATAAAACTACTCCAAGATATGGATCAAAATATGAGTCATAAATTAATGCACTTAATTTATCATTATCATACATATTTTTAGGACTAGGTATTTTTTCTACTACTTTTTCTAAGAGTTCTTTAACTCCAATTCCTTCTTTTGCTGAACATAAAACTATGTCTTCTTTTTTGAAACCCAAAGTTTCCTCAATTTCTTTAATAACCCTATCTGGTTCTGCATTAGGAAGATCTATTTTATTTATAACAGGAATAATTTCTAAGTTATTATCAAGAGCTAAATATAAATTAGCTAAAGTTTGTGCTTGTACCCCTTGAGTTGCATCTATTACAAGTATTGCTCCCTCACAAGCAGCAAGACTTCTTGATACTTCATATGTAAAATCTACATGTCCTGGAGTATCTATTAGATTAAGCAAATACTTTTCACCTTTATATTCATAGTTTAAAGCTACAGAATTAAGTTTTATAGTAATTCCTCTTTCTCTTTCTAAATCCATTGTATCTAGAGCTTGGCTTTTCATATCACGTTCGCTAACAGCTCCAGTAAGCTCTAAAATACGATCTGCTAAAGTACTTTTACCATGATCAATATGAGCAATAATACAAAAATTTCTTATATGTTTTAGATCCATAAAATCACCATTATTATAATATCACATTTAGTAAAAAAGAAAAAGATGGTTTTAAATAGAGCCTATATCATAGACATTACCATCTCTTTTAGTATAGTAAAATTCATATACTTTTTTCTTTTTATATTTAGTTTTATACTTCCATACTTTTTTCCATTTATGTTTATATTTTACTATCTTTTTCTTTTTATAAACATATTTACCTTTGTCTTTTACCAATACTTTTTTATATTTAATCTTTTTATACTTTACCCATCTCCATACTTTTTTCTTCTTTACCTTATATTTTACTTTATGAGTAACATAATGATATACAGGAGTTGTTTTATATTCAGATACATAAAAAGTATTATCAATATGATATATATTTTCAATTTCTTGTAAATTATTAATTTTTATAACTTTAGGAGCACTAGTACTATATGAGCTACTAATTATATTTTTACCTGTATTTATCATACTTATAATATTATTTGCTTCATAATTTATAACTAGAACAATATTTTTATTCTGAGTTTTATTATAAGGACTTAATGTGAGATATAGGTGTTCATTATCTGAATCCATAGCTTGATAAAGGCCTGGATAATTAGTATTTATATTTGGTTTTATAAAACCTATTAGTTTTAAGTTTTTATTAAGTATTAATATATTGTGTTTTTCTCTTAAAAGTGCAAAATATACATCATATCTTTCATTATAAGTAATTGCAGCGACTCCATAATATCTATTTTTTTTACTCTTTACTTTAGCACCACTTATATTACTTTCATTTGCATAATTAATATTTTGATATTTAATTAGCTTTAAGGAATTACTATCAACAATAGATATTTGATTACTCCTATTATCTTTACCAACGATTAATAATTTGTTCTCGCGACTATTACAAGCCATTCCATTGCCATGAATTATATTTAAAACTTTAGATCTAGAAACTGGAAGTAAATTATTTTTATTTACTTTAAGTATTCTTCCTTTATCATTTTTCTTAGATATCATTAAATAATAAATATAATCTTTATCAGCACATGCTCCTTGAATAGTACTATATCCTGATGAAGATTCATTAAGCATCTCTCTTATATTAATATCTAGTTTTATTGGTTTTTTTATTGTTTTGTTACTTATAATATTATAACTATTAAAAGGAACTAATTTTATAGGTTTAATTTCATTTGTAATTACTGATTTATCAATCAAAGTATAATTATCATCAGTATAAGAATAAGCTTTTACTAGAAACTTATATGATTTCCCTATTTCTAAGTTTTTAAACTCATAATAATTCTCTTTAGTAAAAGTAATTTCTAATAAATTACCATCTTTATCAGTACGATATACTTTATAATAAAAAGACTTATTTATTTTATTCCACGTTAAAAGAACACTACCATTATCTTTTAAAGTTAAAGATACTTTTATATTAGTATTAGTAGTTTCTCCCTCATCTAAAATAGAACTATTTTCTTCTACATTACTATCTATAGCATCACTACTATCTTTTTCTTCTTGATCTTCTTTTATTTCTCCTTTTTCATTTTCTTTGTTTTTATTATCCTCAAGATCATTAACACTAGTTATTTCATCTATATTTTCAGTATTTGCGTAAACACTTAATGGTAGTATTAAAAAAAGAAATAGTAAAATAATTGTTAATTTTTTTAATGTATTTTTCATATTTATAGTATAACATATTTTTATTAATTAATTGCATAAAATAAGTACTTATGTTCTTAAAATATATCTAGTTTACAACTAATATGTATATTAAATAATATATATTCACTTTTAGTTATATTACACTAAAAAAGAATAAATTATTTATTTATTCTATTCATTTGTTTCATAACTTGATTTACTTGTTTTTGACTTGGTTTTCTACCCATACTTGTCATCATAGTTTTAATCATTTCTTCGTTTATAGGTGGATTTTTTTCTAAATATTTTTTCATAAAAATCCTAGCACCTAAAAAACCTATTATAAGTCCAGGTATTAAACCTATTACTATCATTAATATATCATGTCCCATTTTATACCTCCTTGTTATATTTTAAATGAAATAAATAAATATTACAAGTTAAACTCTTAATTTCTTATTATTTATAAAGAAATAATCATTTTCTTTAAAATTACATACAAAGTAATATCCATCAAGCTCTTTTAAATCATTAAAAAATGATGTATTACTAGTATTTGTTTCTATTCTAATAGTAGAACTTTTAACCTCTAGAATACTTATTTCATTTAAAAAGATGTTATTAATTATATGCATATTATCATTATAAGTATACATAATTTTATCTTTATATTTATCATTAATTATTTTGTTAACTCTACTTTTATCAAAAAATTCACTTATTTGACAAAATAAATTATAGCCATACTCTTTATCACTTTGTTTCATTTTATATATTCTATTATATATGGAATATAGTTCTACTCTTTTATCTTTATATAGTTTATAAAAAGAAGGTTTAATTTTAAATATATAATACTTTTTCATTTTAATCACCAATATGAGTATAGTACTTATATATAGAGTTTATTGTCGAAAAAAAGATAAAATTAATTAAATTTAATTCTATCTTTTACATATTCTGCCACTTCATTTACATCTAATGTAATTTGTTTCATAGTATCTCTATCTCTTAAAGTTACTGTACCTTTTTCTAAAGTATCATCATCTACTGTTAAAGTAAATACAGTACCTATAGCATCAGCTCTTCGATAACGTTTACCAATTGATCCAGCCTCATCATAACTTGTCATAAATTCTTTGCTTAAATTATGATATATTTCTTTAGCTTTTTCACTATGATACTTTTTAATTAATGGAAGCACTGTTACTTTATATGGTGCAAGTGCTGGATGTAATTTTAAAACTTCTCTAGTACCATTATCAATTTCTTCTTCATTATATGCATCAAATAAAACTGCTAGAAAAGTCCTATCTAATCCATATGTTGACTCAATTACAAAAGGAGTATATTTTTCATTAGTATCTGGATCTAAATATTCTTGTTTTACACCACTAAATTCAGTATGCCTAGATAAATCATAATTAGTTCTATTGTGAGTACCATTAATTTCACCCCATCCAAATGGAAACTTATACTCAATATCGCAGGCTTCTTTTGCATAAAATACTAATTTTTCATGATCATGGAAACGTAATTTGTTCTCATCTATCCCCAAATCAATATAAAACTTTTTACCATATTCTTTAAAGTAATTATATAAATCAGAATCTTCCCCTTCTTTACAGAAAGTTTGATATTCCATTTGTTCAAATTCAATTGTTCTAAATGTAAAATTACCTGGTGTTATTTCATTTCTAAATGCTTTACCTATTTGACCAATTGAAAAAGGAAGCTTACATCTCATTGTTCTTTGAACATTTAAAAAGTTAACATACTCTCCTTGTGCATTTTCTGGTCTTAAA
>CAJONL010000078.1 GCA_905235875.1 uncultured Bacilli bacterium | reverse complement strand
ATGGTTGCTGTATATGCCTTTATTTATTTTCTATAAATATTATATAATATTTTTTTTAAAAAATCAAATTAAAGATTCCTTTAACTCAATATAATAACTTACAAAATCACCTTTTCCAAAACCAGGAGTAGAAGTATTACGAGCAGCTAAGGCATTAAAATCCATACTTCGTATAATTTTTTCTGCTTCTTCAGTCAAAGGCTATATAAAGAAAAATTGTTGTTTTTTAATTCCAGTCATTTTTTCTTTTATATATTCATAATTGTCATGTGAAAATAATTCATTATAATCATGATAACCCTATCTATAAGTAGCAATAGTCCATGGCTCATCTACTGTTTTAACTGCTTCTGGAGTAGCATTATACTACCAAATATTAAAATCATTATATTTAATTGGAGGTGCTTTTGTTAATCGTTTATTTATTTGGTTATAATATTCACTATTTTTATTTACCCAAAGCTAGAAAACTGTTCTTACTCCGAAGGGTTTCCCTTCTGCTGTGAATGATTCTTCTTTTAAATAAAACCAATTAGTTAAAGCAAAATTCTAATCTAAATCTTTCTAAACATTCCATTTCATAAAAGAAACTGGTACAATAAAAGCTATAATATCAGAATATTTTGCTGCTTTATTAAAAAATTGAACTGCTAATTTTGATCTAGATCCAAAAGGAGGATTCCCTATAGTAATATAATGATAATAATCATTATCCCAACTAAGGAAATCTGTTTGAATGATCCTATTTTGAGGATCTTCTGGTTTAATATCTAAAGCAGTATAATCTTTTAAATAATTAAGAAAACTTCCTGATCCAGCACTAGGTTCTAAAAATTTTTTATTTTCAATCTATGGATAATACTATATTAAAAAATCATAACACTACTTAGCCATTTCTGGCTAAGTATAAAATTTATCTAAATTATTCTTTTCTTTTGCCATTTTATTTTATTCCTTCCTTACTTATACATAAGCTCTAATCGTAGGATTATTTAAGCCATCACCATTCTGCCATCCAAAAGCGAAACGAATAGTATTAATAACCATACCTAAAGAAGTAGTTCTAAAAACTGCTACAGAATCAGTAGTCATTAAAAGGTCTTTAATATTAATTTCTGTAATAGTTTTTTTAATATAATTAAAAGCAATTAAAATATCAGGAGGCTGCTTGTCATAAGAGTTATTAGAACAAGTAACTTTATTCATCATATCCATGTAAAACTGAACTAATTTTTTAGGATTATTATTAAAATAATTTTTAAGATCTTCGGTAAATGTTTTTCTCATTTCAATATCTACAGGAAGAATATAATTTTTATAATCTTCATTAGAAGTATCATAAAGTCTATTATGCCGAATATCTGAAGATAATTCCCTATTAACAGGGCTCATTGCTTTTCTATTGCTAATAATATTTAAAGTACTATCAATAGCATCATAAAGTTTAAATTTAGCCATATATGATTTAATATCAAAACCAAAACGAGTAAAATATGACATTGAAGTATTATGATAAGTACCACTTTTGCCATTACTAACTCTTTTAATTTCAATTTTTAACCCATCATCTGTAACCAAATCTCCACTTTCAGCAATAGTTTTTTCACCAACCCAAGTAACATGAGAAATATGATATTTTTCTTTTAATATATTAGCTACTGATTTAGCATCAGTCATCATTTCATTTTTTTCTTTATCTGTAAATGGATAATTTTTCCAAGGAATTGGAATTTCATTTATTCCATTAACTGCGGCTTCAACATACTGCTCAAAAAATTTCCCATAATACTGGTTGTCTGCTTTAGCATTAGAAGTAGGCATAATTTTATTCTCCTTATTGAATAATTAAATGGTGCATCCAGAGGGGTTCGAACCCGCGACCTTTGGATTAAGAGTCCGCTGCTCTACCAGCTTATCTATGGATGCATAAAAAATATATATGTAATATTTTTTCTTTATCTTACATATATATTTTATAATATTTTTTTAAAATTTTCAACTAATTGTTACTAAACCTGAATCAATAATATGCGCAATATTATACTCACCGAATTTTTCGACTGGAACTTTTATTCCATTATTATATACATCAATTTCATTTTCATCAAGAATAATAAGTTCCATATATTCATTATTTTCAAATTCAGTATTAATTTGAAGATATACCGCAAATCTTGTATCTTGCGGTAATCCATCTAAACTATCAATAAGAATATAATTTACGTCTTTGAATTCAAGAAATCTCGATAAACTTCTATCTTCATTACAAATCCGATATAAATTTGTTCCAACGGAAGGCAAATACATTACTCTCGTATCGTGTGGTGACTGCCCTAGCCCTGCTTCGGCTGGAGAACTCACTGTGCAACATATTGCTATAAAAAATAAAATTAAAATAATAACTATATATTTACGCATTTTTTTACTCCTTTTAGTTTCTAGTGGCAAGAGATGAAGGACTCGGACCTTCTCTGCAAGGTTTTGGAGACCCGCCGACTTCCTATTATCTTAATCTCTTATATTTTGGGGAAATTCCCCAAAATTTTAGAACCAAAGATTATCAAAAAAATGCTCGAAACCATCAAAAGGATTAAAATCTCCAGTTTTTAAAGTCATATGAAAGCTGCCATAATCTTTAACAAACTTTTTAAGTAAATCACGATAATGTTTATTAGCTTCAACGCTTGCTTTATAAGCAGCTTCAACTTCAATAGCACGAGATTTTCTAGTTGTGGCAAGTTCATCTTCTTTAGCTTTTGCTTCAGCGAGTGCCTTTTCTTTTGCAGCTTTTTCAGCTGCTACTTTTTCGTCGTATTCTTTCTCTGCTTTTACGCACTCATCGACAGTTTCAAATTTCTTATTAAGTTTTTCACTATAAATAACCATTGTAAATTCCTCACTTTACAAATATATAAATTTACTCTATACCTAATCTTATATAGAGCATTGGTACGTTCGGTAGGAATTGAACCTACATTTATTCTTTAGGGGAGAATTGTTTTATCCATTAGACTACGAACGTATGTATGCGATTTAGTTAAACCGCATACCTATAAATATAAGAGTCAACACTTTTATGAAGTACAACAGATTTTACTTTACGAGTTTGATAAAAAGCTTTCTGATCGTCAGTCATATCTTCCAAATCACAGTTATCATACTGAATTGTTACTTTATCTGGATCAAGATGCTGAACAGTTTTTTCAGGATCGTATTTTATATCACTAGTTTTAAAGACAAAGGAAAAACCAATCTCATCATTACCATCTTGACACCATTCTCTACAATAATCCCTATAAAAATCAAGGCAGGCTTTTCTAGCAATACAAACTTGACCATCTTCAAATTCAATGCGAATATCATAATAAAGCACTTTATCACGAGAGATATTTAAATCTTGTACAGTCTCTTCAAGAGTATAACCATTATTTATTTCAAAAGCGATAGCCCGCAAGCAATCATAAGTAAGATTACCGCCAAGAGAAAAATTAACAATCTGAGGAATAAGATTTTGATATTTCAAATCAAGCTTATCTTTCATATACTCCTCTACTTCTACTGCCGTAGGATTAGTAAGAGTAAAATGATAATGAAAACGTCCAGGTCTATTCAGTAGATACTCATTAAGATGGCGCACGTCATTACAAGTTACCACAAAAAGTTTCTTGCCACTATCCACTCCATCAAATAAACTCAACATTTCCTCTTGGGGATTGGTATTATCTTTTTCGCTAAAAGTTTTTTCAAACTCATCAAAAAGAACAATTATCTCTTGGTTAATAGAACTAATAAAAGAAGCAATCCCAGGAGTATAACCAGAACAAATCAAAAGAGGAAGATTATTCTCTGTGGCTT
>CAJONL010000077.1 GCA_905235875.1 uncultured Bacilli bacterium | reverse complement strand
TTATCAACAATTTCCCATACTAAATGATGAAGCCCACGTTTATCAGTTGATCCTATATACATACCAGGACGTTTACGAACAGCTTCAAGCCCTTCCAATATCTTAATACTTTTTTCATCATATTTTGGTGCCATAACTATCATCTCCATTATCAATTATAACAAAACATAAGAAAAATCAAAAGAAAAAGATGTAAATGTTTACACCTTTATTTTTTTAAGCCCTTACTACCATTGTAACCTGATAGAATATTGCTTTCAAAACTTCTTATCTTTTTAGATTTATTTTTATACTCTTTTATACCTATACTAATTATTTCATCTAAAAGCTGTGTATAAGATATATCAGCTTCTTTCCATAAATAAAATGCAAGACTTCCTGGAATAGTATTAGGTTCATTAACGTAATATTTATTATTTTTTTTATCAATTAAATAATCTATTCTACATACTCCACTTAAATTTAATACTCTAAATACTTTTTTTGATGTTTTTTCAATATCATCTTTTAGTTCTTTAGAAATTCTAGCGGGAATAATTCTATTTGTACTCGCCATTCCTTTACTAGATTTATCTCCTTTTCCACCACTTAGATATTTATCAGTAAAACTAAGTATTTCATCTTCGCCCATTACTTCTTCGATAGGACTTACTTTTTGATTAGAATAATCACCTAAAACACTTATATTTACTTCAGTTAAATTTTCTACTTTTTTCTCTACTACTATTTTATTATCATATTTTATAGCTTCTTCTATGGCATCTTCTATTTTATCTTCACTTTTTACTGCACATATTCCAACACTAGAACCTAAAGAAGCAGGTTTTACTATAACTGGATAACCTAATTTTTTAATAGAATTTAAAATATTATCTTTATTTTCATAGTAATCATTATCATAAAACCATACGTAATCGCATACTGGAATACCACTTTCTTTCATTACTTGTTTCATAACTACTTTATCTTGTCCAATTGAAGATCCAAGTACTTTTGATGATGCATATGGGATACCAATTGTATCTAAAAAACCAGAAAGAGTTCCATCTTCTACTCCATTACCATGAACAATAGGAAGACAAATATCAATACTATTTAAAGTTTTTCTAAATAATCCTTTAGTTGTTTGTATATAAAACTTATTATTTTCTTTGTAAAATGATATTTCAAAGATATCTTTTCTTTTTTCATCAAAATTCTTATATGTATCTATTTTCAATAAACTATTTCCAGTATACATAGTTTTATCTTTACTTATATATATAGGAATAATATTATATTTTTCTTTATTTAAATTTTCTATAGCTTGAAGAGCTGAAATAATACTTACTTCATGTTCTACAGTCTCTCCGCCAAATATAACACCTAAATTTATTTTCATAAATCCTCCTTACTCATTAAATGTATCAGGTAAATCATTTTCTAAAAGGACAAATGTTTCTTTTGTACTTAATTGTTCCATTAAAGGAAATGCTTTTTTCACATCATTTAAAATATATATTTTTTTTTCATTATACCCTTCTTCTTTTAATCCATTATAAATAGGTTTGGTCTTTTTTTCACCAATTAATATTACTTCATCGCACACTTTAGCAATTTGTTTTCCAAATTCAAAGTTATAATCATATTCTTTAGAACCTAACTCTATCATACCTGGAGTAACTATTATTTTTTTACCATCCATTAAATCTAGTACATCAAGTGCCATCTTAGCGCCACTTGGATTTGAATTATATGAATCATCTATTAAATTAATATCTTTATATTTTTTTAGTTCTAATCTGTGTGAAACTGATTTTACTCTTTTTACTCCAATTTTTATTTCATTTAAAGTAAGACCTAAATTATAAGATAAAGCTACTGCTTCGAGGATATTATAAATATTAGCTTCTCCGAGCATATTTGTTTCAAGTTCTAACTCCTCTTTTTTTTCTTTAACTTTCACTTTAAACTTTGTACCTTTTGAGGAAATACTTATATTATACGCATAAAAGTCAGCATCTTTATTTTTTAAAGATACCCACACCTTTTTACAATTGCTTTTTATTTTATATCCAGTTTGATACTTATCATCCATATTCAATATCGCAATTCCATCACTAGGAAGGCTATCTATTAGTTCAAATTTAGCATCGCGAATATTTTCCCTAGTTTTAAAACTTTCTAAGTGTGCTGTACCAATAGTTGTAAGAATACCATACTCAGGCTTTATTAAACTACATAACTCTTTTATTTCACCTTTTCTAAATGCTCCCATTTCTGAAATAAAAATATCAGAAAACTTATCTAATTTATTATTTATAGAAATCATAAGACCATTCATAGTATTAAAACTTTTTTCTGTAGCAAAACTATTATATTTTACATTTAATATTTCATTTAAGATGTTTTTAACACTAGTTTTCCCATAACTACCTGTAATACCTATTTTCTTTAAATATTTCATAGATTCAAGTTTATTTTTAGCATTACTTTTATAATAATTAAATACTAACTTTTCTATAGGTTTATTTATAATATTTGTAATATATATAACTAAATAATTTATAGTTATTAATAACCCTATATATAAGTAATAGAAACAAATATATTTTATATTAAAAGATATAAATATAGGAAGTATTAAAATAATATATATAATACATTCAGTAACAAGTAATCTTTTTACCCTAGAAGTTATAACTAGTGGTTTTTTTTCTTGTTCTTTTTTCATTTTATTTTTATATGTTACATAAGAAAGCATATATAAAACTATAAATATAATTATTGCTAGAGTACTATTATTTACAAAATATAGTATTAAAAATACTATAAATAATACATCGAAATTAATAAATGCTTTTTTAACATTTCTATGTATCCATTTTATATATCTATTATCCTCATTATAAAAATTTAGTTGTAATATATGAATAGCTTTTAAACTTTTATAAATTACATATAAAAGTGAAATTATTATTGATATAGTAAAAAATATTTTCAATTTTAATCACTTCCTATAAAACTTTTTAATACACTTATTGTTTGGTTTAGCCTTTCAAGATATGCATAATGAGTACAGCCTGGATATACTACAAGACCACAATCTTTCATATTTTTTTCTAAATACTTAGCATCTTCCAACGGTACAGCCTCATCTTTATCACCCCATATTAGTAAAACAGGACAAGTTATTTTTTTTACTTCTTCTTTTAAATCTAAGTTTACATGTTTTACAAGTACTCCTTTCATAGTTAAAGAAGCATTTTTATAATCTGTACTTCCTACATGATTTCTTAATATGTTAGCAAATACTTTTAGTCCTGGTGTATTTTTAATAAATTTGAAAAACTTCATTTTCAAAGTAGGTTTTACATCCCTTTTAGTATATGGACTTGCAAGAAGAACTAGCTTTGATACCTTATGTTTTAATGCATAACAAATAGATACTTTTCCACCAAATGAGTGGCCTATTAAAATAATATTTTTTAGTTTTAATTCTTTTACAAATCTATCTACCAAATCACTATAATCATAAAGACTCCAGTGATATTTTGGCTCATCAGAATATCCAAATCCTGGAAGATCAATTATTAAAACATTATAATCTTTAGCAAAAGGTTTAGCTATAGGCATCATCATTTCTATATTTTGACCCCAACCATGTAAAAATATTAAACTTTTATTACTATTATTATCATAAAAAACATAATTAACATTTATATCTTTATATTTTTTTTGCAAACCAATCACCTACTTAATTATATCATATAATTTTTTTAAATATTTACTTTATTTTTTCTTATCTCTTTTAAATATTTTTCTACAATTACTTTATCTGTTTCATATGGAATAAAATCATTACCAATTACTTGATACTGTTCATCTCCTTTTCCAAGAAGAACTAGTACATCATCAGGGGTTAAATCTTTTATCGCTTTTTCTATAGCTTCTTTTCTATCAACTATTATTTCGTAATTATTATGATATTTACTTATATACTTAATTATATCATTTGCAATTTCTTCTACTGTACTGTTTCCTGGATCTTCTGCAGTAAGATATACATAATCTGCATATTTTCCCGCAGCCTCTCCCATTTCACGCCTTCTGTTATGTCCTTTATTACCAGGACATCCAAATAATGCTTTTATTTTTTTACCTGGAAAATCTTCTTTTAGCGATTTATAAAGTGCTTCGGCACTTAGTCCATTATGAGCATAATCTACTATAATTGGACAAATATCATTTTTTATTAAATTCATTCTTCCTTCTACTGATGTTTTTAAAAGGCCTTTTCTTATAGATTCATCATCTATATTTAAAAGTTTAGCCATAACTATAGCACAAGATGCATTTATTACATTGAATCTGCCTAACATACTAATTTCATAATTAGTACTTTTACCATTATGAATAATATCAAAACTTAAATTTTTACCATTTATAATATTATCTATTATGTAATCAGCATCAGAAAAACCAAAGGTAATTACATCTTTATCTTTAACAGTTTCAAGTACATCATCAAAGTGATCTGTTCCTTTATAAATAATAACTTTGTCACACATTTCTAAAAACTTTAATTTACAATTAAAATAATCATTAAAATCTTTATGTTCAAGTGGTGAAATATGATCTTCAGTTATGTTTAAAAAAGCTCCGATGTTAAAATGCATTCCATATATTCTTGAATGAAGTGTAGCCTGACTTGATGCTTCCATTGACATATATTTTAAATTTCTTTCAGTCATATCATGTAAATATTTATGAAGCTCAAGACTTTCTGGTGTAGTTAAGTCATGTGCTTTTTCTTCTTTTCCTGAATATAAGTAATGTGTTGCAATAATTCCTGGTTTATATCCTAAATATTGTTCCATAATATGATGAATAAAATGATTAGTAGTAGTTTTACCTTTAGTTCCAGTTATTCCTATTTTAAACAAATCATCTGGATAAAAAATCATAGATACAATGCTTAATGCTTTTCTTATATCAGAAACTAAAATACAAGGCAAGTTAACTTCATAATCTTTTTCACTTATATAACAATTAGCACCTTTTTCTATAGCATCTTCTAAATACTTTTTATTGAATAATACTCCTTTACATACAAATAAAGTATTCTTCTTTATATCTCTAG
>CAJONL010000076.1 GCA_905235875.1 uncultured Bacilli bacterium | reverse complement strand
TTAATTCTTTTTTATTTAATCCATATGGATAATGATCGGGCACAAGTACTATTACTGTATCGTCTATTTTATTTTCTTGTTCTAAAGTGTTAAGTAAATTTCCTATTGCTCTATCTAAATCAATATTTTGACTAATATAAGCCTTTGTACTTTTGCTATATTTTAAATTATTAGTTTCTTTTTTATATTTATTTGCCATATCATTGGTCTTGAAGTTATGAGATAGATGACCGCTTATAGTCATATAATAAGTACTAAATTTATTATCTTTCATATAATCAGAAAAGGTACTATTAAACATTTCTTCATCACTTTGTGGCCATAAGTTACAATTGATATTTAAGTTATAATCACATGCCTTAAATGTATCATATCCCATCTTAGGCTGCACTTTATATCTTTCATAAAAATCATATTTTCCATTATGATATGAATACGTTTTATAACCAGCTTTTTTTAATATATTTCCATAACTATATGGATTATAATTATTTTGAGCTTCTAAATAACTCCATACACCTTCTTTAGGTAAATTACCAGTAAGATTTGTATATTCACCATCAGCAGTACTTACATAATATATTGGGGTATAAAAATTATCAAAGAAAATTCCTTCATTTTGAAGTTTATATAAATTTGGAGTTAATTCTTTACTAATTATATTAAAATTAAAAGATTCAGCAGTAATAAATATTAAATTTTTATCTTTAAATATTCCAGTATATTTATTTTTTATACTAGGAGTCTCATTTTTAAAATAATTATTTAATTGTTTTATACTTTTATCATTAGTTTTTTTATTAAAATCTATATCTAATACATTATATAGTTTTCTACTATAGTTTTTATTAGTAGTATCATTAATAGTTATTTTAGTATCTACTGGTTTTATATATCTTTTAAAATCTATATACATACTTTCAAGTAAACCAAATTTATTAGTATTTAAGGTATTACTATTAATATTATAATATAAATTATATGAAGAATAAGTACTAGTTTTATCTATATTAATTATTCCTAAAAATAATAGAGGACTAATAGTTATTAAGATTATTTCTAAAAATAATTTGTTTTTAAAAGTGCTATATTCTGTTTTGATTGTAATAAATATAAAGCATAATAAAGTAATAAATAAAACAAGAATACTAAATATATGATTACCTATAATTTTAAATATTACTTCCATAAATGAAAACACTTGACCACTTTTAGTTAGTGAATAAAAACTAAAGAAGCAGTTATAAAAATAAAAATGTATAAGTTGTGCTATAAATAATATGTTTATAAATCCTAGTAATAATATATTTATAATTTTACTTATTTTTTTGTTTTTAAATATATCAGATATAAGCTTTACTAACGATGTAATAAATGTACTAGATAAAATAATATATATTAAAGTTATAAATGACATTTTATTAAATGTAATTATATTAAATAAAATACTAAGTAAAAAAATATATAAAAAGTTTATAATTAAATCTTTATACTTTTTCATTATTCCTCCTTTAACTTATCTAAATTTCTTTTTATATTTCCTAATGTTTTTTCATAACTAGAACTATTTTTTGGTTTATAATATTTTTCATTTTTAATACCATCTGGCAAATACTGTTGTTTTACATAGCTGTTTTTATAATCATGAGGATATTTATAGCCTTTATAAGGACTTTTTAAATAATTTGGCATATTTTTAATATCTTTAGTTTCTAAATCATTTAATGCTTTAGAAATAGCAAGATATGCTGAATTGCTCTTAGGAGATAAAGCCATCTCAATTACTATATTTGAAAGTATAATTCTAGCTTCAGGAAGTCCAACACGTTCTGCTGCATTTATCACACTATCAAGTTTAGGACCAATAGATGGATTTGCAAGCCCTATATCTTCGTAACAAATAACAGAAAGTCTTCTGTAGATTGAATCTAAATCTTCTGCTTTTAATAGCCTTGCCAAATAGTGAAGGGAGGCATCAACATCAGATCCTCTTATTGACTTTTGAAGACCGCTTAAAACATCGTAATGTCCATCTTCATTTTTATCATGAAAAAAGTTAGGTTTGTTATTAATACTTTTTATAATATCAATATCAACTTTATGATCTTTATTAAAATAGTAAGCAACTTCTAAAAGGTTTAAACCGAATCTAAAGTCACCACCAGATATTTCACTAATATATTTTAAAGAATCGTCATCTATTTTTATATCTTTTATATCAGGAAAAAGTGTAGCTTTTTTTAGTCCTTCGAAAATATCCTCTGAACTTAGTCTTTCAAGTTTAAATATTTGGCATCTACTTCTTATCGCAGGATTAATCTTATGATATGGATTGGAAGTAGTAAGACCAATTAAAGTAATTAGGCCGTTTTCTACATAATTTAATAATAAATCTTGTTTATCTTTATTCATACGATGTATTTCATCAATAATTAAGACAAGTCCATTGTACATCTTAGCTTCTTCGATTACTATATCAAAGTCTTTTTTACTATTAATCGTAGCATTAAGTAGTCTATATTTTATATTTAAATCATTTACTAAAGCTGTTGCAATAGATGTTTTTCCAATACCTGGAGGGCCATATAAAATAAAAGAAAAAATCTTTTTATTATTAACCATATTAGTAAGTATTTTACCAGTACCTACTAAATGTTTTTGACCAATTATATCAGTTAAACTCTTAGGCTTTAGTTTTAGTGCTAAAGGTTTATCCATTACTTATCGCCTCTATCTTATTTTATCAAAAATAGTCTAAAATTAAAAGATAAAATATGTTATACTAGAAAAGAGGGCTTATGATAGAAGAATATATAGATTATATAAAATATGAAAGAAAATTAAGTAGTGAAACAGTAAAGAATTATTATTATGATTTAAATAAATTTAATAATTATTTAGATGGTAAAAGTATATTAAATGTAACTACAAAAGATATTGAAGACTATTTAAAAGAGTTAAATAGTAATAGTCCAAAGACTTTATCTAGGAATATTACATCCATAAATAATTTATATATATTTTTACTTAAAACAAAGAAAATTAAAACAAATCCATGTGAATTTATAGATAGACCAAAATTAGATAAAAAGCTTCCTGATGTATTAAGTATAGATGAAGTAGAAAAACTATTAGATATTACATTAAAAACTAAATTTGATTATAGAAATAAAGCAATGCTTGAAATACTTTATGGTTCAGGACTTAGAGTAAGTGAATTAGTAAATCTTACAACAAGAGATATAGATTTTGAAAATAGTATTATTAGATGTATAGGTAAAGGCTCTAAAGAAAGAATAGTACCTATAAATGATTATATTATTTATTATTTAAATTTATATCTTGAAGTAAGAAGTAGTTTCTTTGTAAAAAGTAAAAATGACTATTTATTTTTAAATAATCATGGTAATAAGATGACAAGACAAGGTTTTTTTAAAAATTTAAAGAAAATATTAAAAGAAAAAAATATAAATAAAAATGTTACACCACATACTCTAAGACACTCATTTGCAACTCATTTACTATCAGGTGGAGCAGACCTAAGAAGTATTCAAATGCTTTTAGGACATAGTGATATAAGTACTACTAAAATATATACTCATATATCTAATGAACAAGTAAAAAATGATTATAAAAAGTATCATCCAAGGAGTGATAAATTAGATTAGTATTCTCTATATAATAAAGTAGCATATGATAATAATAGGCATAAAGCATCGTTTAATTATATTTGTTGTAATACGAAATATATTGAGTTTTAAACAAGTATATTATTGACATTTTTTTAATTCTATAGTATAATTATTCGTGCTAATGAGGGGGTGTAGACATGAGCAGACAAAATGATTTACGTTTTATAAAAAGTATAAAAAGGAAAGATACTAATAATGATGTATATGAACATAATTGTAAAGAGAATATAATTAGAAAAATTGAAAGTATTGAAAAAGATAAGTTAGAAAATATAATTACATCTACTGCTTCTATGACATTATATGCTTTAGTAATATTAAATTATGGTATTGATATCAATCTTGCTACAATTGCACCATTTTTGCCACTAGGAGCTTTTGATTTATCTAGTATTAATGGTTTGTATAATTGTAAAAAAGCTTTAAGTTATGTTAAAGAAAATATGAATTCTAAGGATAAAAAAGATAATTTAGTTACTAAATATATAAAAATTAAGTAAGATAATAACTAATTATTTTTGGGTGATGTTTAATATGAAATATATAGATCTTATTAATCAATTTATTGAATCAGGATATAGAAACTTTGATTTTACAAAAAAGGAAAGTATTATAGTTTTTTATCACTGGTTAAAAGAAAGAAATAAATTAAGAGATGATATGCTTTCTTTACTAGACTTTTTAGGTATTGATTACAATAATGGTAATACTGCCGAAATTAATAAATGTATATATGATACTTGTACTAATAACTTAAGTACAAAAGCTATAACTAATGTTGTAACTTTTAGTAGTACAAAGGATTTTATTCTTGGTGATTTTACTGTAGAACAAGGTAAGCCTATACTTGCAGTTCAAAGTAATAAAGGTATAATTAAGCCTGTTATTCCTGAAGATGTAATTAGTACTTATATGGTTCATAATCCTTATTCAAAATGTGATTTTGATAATCTTAGTGTTCTTCACAATAACGGCTTTAACATTATTGCTAGTGTATATGGTGATAATAATGATAAAGATATGAGATCAAAAATTAAAAGTATACATAATTTAGAAAAGAGTTTGAATGATAATTATATTTCTAAGTATGATGAGAATCGTGAATCTTATTTATATGTTGTAGCATCTAAGAGAAGAAATAGATATTAATTATATTTATGATAAATTAAATACCAAATTGGTATTTTTTTCTTTTGTTTAACTATTATATATGGTACAATAAATACGTATTATAAATAATATATTGGAGATGAAACAATGAAATTTAAAAGAGTATTTGTTATAGTTTGTGACTCTCTTGGAGTAGGAGAGGCGCTTGATGCATCAAATTATGGTGATATTGGAGCTAATACACTTGGACATATAAATGAAAAACATAATTTATTTATTCCAAATTTAATTAAACTTGGTTTTTTAAATACTATTAATGCTAGCCGTAACGATGAAGCAGAAAGTTATTATACAATGGCAAGGCCTACTAATAAAGGAAAAGATACCTTATCTGGTCACTTTGAAATGATGGGTGCAAGATGTGAATATAAGTTTCCTACTTTTACAGAAACTGGTTTTCCTGATGAATTAATAAAAAATATTGAGCATTATACTGGGCATGGTGTTATTGGAAATATTGCGGCTTCAGGTACTGAAATAATTAAAGTTCTTGGAGAAGAACATATTAAAACAGGTAAATTAATTATTTATACTTCGGCTGATTCTGTGCTTCAAGTGGCTGCTCACGAAAGTGTTGTACCTTTAGAAGAATTATATGATATTTGTAAAACAATTAGAAAAATAGTAGATTCTAATCCTAATTGGAAAGTTGGAAGAGTTATTGCAAGGCCTTTTAAGGGAACAAATAAAAATAATTTTGAAAGGACACCAAATAGACATGATTTTGCAGTTAATCCACCTATGAAAACTGTTTTAGATAAACTTAAAGAAAAAGGATTAAGTGTTATATCAATTGGAAAAATATATGATATATTTAATGGCTGTGGAATTACAAAACGTGTTGTTTCTAAGAGTAATAAAGAAGGAATTGATAAAACTCTTGATATTCTAGATAAAAAGTTTACTGGTTTATGTTACGTTAATTTAAATGATTTTGACATGTTATATGGCCATAGACGTGATGTAGATGGTTATGCTGAAGCAATTGAAGCTTTAGATGTAGAAATACCTATGATGTTAAATAAATTAAATAACGAGGATTTATTCATTATTACAGCAGATCATGGCAATGATCCTACAGCTCCTGGCACAGATCACACTCGTGAAAACGTTCCAATGATATGTTGGTCTCCGAGAATGAGAAACTACGGGGCAATTCTTAAATCCCATAATGGCTTCGGAACTATTGGGGCAACTATTACTGAAAACTTTAATATTGCGATGCCTTATGGGTGCGTTGG
>CAJONL010000075.1 GCA_905235875.1 uncultured Bacilli bacterium | reverse complement strand
CATTATTTTCTTTTTTTATTTCATTATTAGTATCAGTATTACTATCAGAATTATCAGTAGTATTTTCATTACTAGTTTCATTATATTTATGAGAAAAATCAATTACCATAGATAAATATATATTCTTTTTATTAGAATTTGTAATATTCCATGTATATGTATTAGTATTTTTATTAACTGACATCGCATTATTTTCTTTTACTAAATATGGAGTAGTTACTACAACATTAAAATTAGTAAATTTACAAATAAGTCCTTCACTTGTAGCAAATCTATATAGATTTGGAGTATCAGCATCTTCCCCAGCATTATAAAATTCAAAACAATTCCTTATTAGTGAAGATCTAGGATGTTCAGTTAATGAGAAGGATGCACTTGCTTTAAGTGTTTTAGCTGCATCATCAAAAGATGTTTCATAATATGGTACTCCATCTTCTTTTTCATTACCATATGGGTTTTCTAAATCTTGATCATAGTATAAAGGAAGAGGAAAACCATCCCAATTTTTAATTTCGTTATATTCTTTACTACTATCAGTAGTAACTGTAATATTTTCATCTACTATATCTTTTTTAATATTAATATTCACAGTACTAGAACAACCTGTAAGGATAAAAATTAATGCTAATAGAAACAATACTTTTTTCATAGTTTCCTCCTTTACTTAGTTATTATCCAAAACTTAGACGCCTCTTTAACAATAACCTTTTCAAAATCATAAGTTTTTTTACTTCTTTCTTCACTAGCTGGATCTTGAATAGACACTTTCCCATTTTTCACTCCAGTAAGTACAATAAAATGACCATTATCAGTAAATTCACCAGGCCCCATTGCTGCTATTACTAGAGCTTTACCACTATTAAGACTTGTTAATACTTCGCCTTTATTAGTTAAAGATACTTGTTTAACTTTTAAACCATAATGCTTACCAGCAGCTTCGAAGAAAATATGAGAAGTTCCAACTCCAGTAACATAATAATGATTTTTTGTAGCAAAATCAGCAAGTTCAGGTGGTTCATGCTTTGCATTTAAAAGAGTTGATACAACCATAGCCATAGCAGTTGGCCCACAACCATCCCATCTAATAGTCCCTCCAGCATATGGCTGATTATAATTTTTTTGATAGAAAGGTACTATTTTACCATTAAAGCTATCTCCACCTATAGAGCACGTATTGGATGATGCACCAGTTATTTCTATACCATCTGCATAAAAAAATCTTAAAATCTCATCATACTTTTTACCTTCATCTTGAAGCTGTCTTGCATAAAGCTGACTCATACCATGACAATGACCACCTGCGATATCGCCTCTATATTTATTTGCTAAAATGAGATTATGACTAACAGTTTTATCATCTGTTGGTTGTTTTAAATATGTAGCTGAACCACTATAAGAGCAAAAACTATCATATTCTGATAAAAATAGCTTTTTCTTATAAAGCATAACTTGAGATGACGTTTGCTTAGATGAATCTTTACCTATGCTACCAGGCGATATATAAACTTGATCACTTTGGCTATTTCCAATTGATCCTTTGCAATTTTTTGTTTTATACAAAGCATATGTTCTTGCAGCAATAGCTTGAGCTTTAGATGCTTCAATATTTTTACCATCTTTATATGAATTTTCAGCAGTTACAACTCCAGCTATATAGTCATCAAGATTCATATTTTTACCTTCTACTAAAATTCCATTAGGACAACTACTAGAATCACTAGAAGAACTTGAAGTGTTAGAACCACTTTCTTCTACACAACAATTACTTGATGAAGAACTACTATCACCATCTATAGATGCTAAATTAGTATCATTTTTCTTACTAGCACTATCACCTGCAAGTTCACCATCCCATGAAGAACCACAAGATTTTTTAAAATCCTTTGAAACACTACCACCCTTAAAGTAAGCATTTTGAGCAGTTTGCACTTTATCATTTATTTTTATTTCAAAATGAAGATGCGGACCCGTTGACCAACCAGTAGAACCCATGCTTCCTATTCGTTGTCCTTTTCCTACTTTATCACCTTTTTTTACTTTCAAAGAACCAGCAATCATATGTCCATATCTTGTAAGAAAGCCATTACCATGATCAATGTCAACAGAATAACCATAACCATCATTAACTCCTGCTAAAACTACTTTTCCTGATTGCACAGCATAAATTGGAGTCCCTTGTGGACTTATTGCTAAATCTATCCCAGGATGAGATTCATAACTTCTTGCTTCGCCTGCAAGAGAAGAAACAGTATAACTTTTATCTCCTAATGGACTTTGCATTTTACATAAAAAATCCCTTACAGAAGATGCATCAACACTTCCAGTATCTGAATTAGAACTAGAATTATCTGTTTCACACATTCCAGTATTCATCATTGTAGATGTCATCGTAGTAACAAATATAGCAATGAGTATTAATACAATAATTAAAGCTATCCCAATAGGAACTGCGAATTTGACAACTACTTGAGCTATTCTAGCTTGAGGAATAAATGTCGAAAGAAGTCCAAGACCATTTTCTAATTTATCTTTAAATCCTAATCCATTCTTATCTCCATTAGAATTAATAGATTTCTTAGCGCCTTTTTTACCAAGATTTTTCATATTCCCCGGCAAAAAAGGTATATTCTTTTTATCACCTTTTTTATTAAGCAATGGTTTTTTATCTTTATCATTACTCTTTTCTATCGGTTTTTCTTTATTTTTATCTTTTTTTTGGCCATTTTTAACACCAGGCATGCTATCAATTAAACCATTATTATTGTTACCATTATTACCAGGATTATTGTTTTGATTATTATCAGTAGGAGCTTTTACCCCACCCATTGGAGTTTTTTCTATACCGCTACTGTTTTCATTAGCAGCTGGTTTATTATCAGGTTGATTAGTTCTATTAGAAGGCACGTCACTATTAGGCTCAGAAATAGGTTTTCTATTACTTCCTACTACACCAGGCATATCACTAGCAGTCTTAGGAGCATTAGGATTACTATTTCTATTTAAAAGTCCATTATTATCATCCTTACTAGAATTATGCATCATATTGTTTCCTTGAGGTACTCCAAGGGCTGAACTTTTAGCACCACTTGTAGTCTCAACACCTCTTCTACCCATATGAACCGGACTATTTGTATCATCATTATTAGAAGTATTACTAGGAATACTATAAGAAGTTTTTATTTCAATTTCTTTTTCATTTTTAGCCATAAAAACATCACACCTTCACAGTATACTAAAATTATATCACATATAAACTAATTATAGGTAAAATTTTATTCCTTTTTTTTATAGTTTTACTAAAGTTAAACATATATTAAATATTTATAAAATAAAAAAATGAAGTATATTAACCCCATTTTATTTCTTTATATTTTTTATACTGTATCCTTCTGCTTCAGGAAGTCCTGCACTAATAGATGTAAGTATTGAAATAATACCTGCTAGTAAAGTTGCCGAAATTAAATGTGAAATACTTACTTCACTAATCAACTTCGAAGCTCCTAAAACTCCTATTGCAGTTTGACACATTGTTTTTATTGCACGAATTAATGCACACTTTATAAAATTTTTCATATTCCTCCTTTGTATTTATATATGCAAAGGAAAAATATTTATCTAAAGCAATTATCTTTGAGATACATATTTTAAAGCACGAAGTCTTCCAGCTTCCTCTTCCATATCATCTTTTTGAATATTATTTACTCTTCTATTTAATAAGTTTGAAATAAAGTTTTGCTTTTCAAATAAATTTTTATATAAAGTAGGCACTTTAACTATTTCAGAAGTTTCCATATTACAGTAAACATTATAATCTGCTTCACTTGAACTAACTAAAACTTCTTGACCATTGTCATTTTTATATGATCCAATGTAACCAAAAAGACAATCAGAATTACGAGAAAGTAATTTTTCAATATCAAAATTTCTTGTATTATCTTTTGCATTTCTTATATTTTTAACGTTTGTCATCTTTTCCCCTCCTCTTCATAAATAATATGCTGTAGTATATCATATATTTATGAATTTGTAAAGAAAAAAGCGACTATTTTTGTCGCATTATTTAAAAGTTCTTTCAAGTCTTATAATCATAGCACCAATAAAGAACAAAAATATCATTTCAATAAGATAATCATACCAAGGAGTTTCTGATTGAAAGTATAATCCATATATCATTCTATAAATCCCAAATATAAAACATAATGCTGCTAGAATAAAACTAATATTTCTTTTAAGTTTTGTCTTATCATTCATAATAAACACCTCACTTAATAACTATAATCAACTTTATTAATATTAACTAATAATATTATATCATACTTTTTACTATTTTTTTTCTAAAAACTAATAAAATTGTACCTAAAATTATATATCCTATAATTTCTATTACATAATCTATTACTCCGAGTGACTCATTAGGCCAAAACATAAAAGATAGTAATGAATATAAACCTAATAAATAGAAAACACTAATAATAAATATAACAAATAGATTAATTAATAACTCTTCTTTCATAAATGCCTCCGGTAAATAAATATATACCTTTTAAATAAAGAAATCAAGTTATTTTACATAATATTTGTTTTGTACTTTTAAGTTTACATCCAATTCATAACAAATAGGCTTTCCTGTTTCAATTTCAAGTTTTGTTACTTCCTCATCACTTAAATTATCTAAATATTTAATTAATGCTCTAAGAGAATTACCATGAGCTACAAGTAAAATATTTTTTTTGTTTTTTAAGTCTTTTTCTATATAATCTTTATAATATTCAACTACTCTTTTCATAGTATCATTTAAACTTTCTCCAAGCGGAAGATTATCTATTCCTTTATATTTAGGATCTTTATATGGGCTTCTTTCATCATTTTTGTCTAATAAAGGTGGTACCTCTTTCACACTTCTTCTCCATAAAAATACTTTTTCATCTCCATACTTTTTACGCATTTCATCTTTGTTTAATCCCTGTAAAGCTCCATAATGTCTTTCATTTAATTTATATGAATAATTAATCTTTAAATCAACTTTCAATTCTTTTAGAATTATCTTTAATGTATCTATTGCTCTTTTAAGCACTGATGTATAACATAAATCAAAGTCAAAATTATTTTTTTCTAATATAATTCCAGCTTCTTTTGCTTCTTCATAACCTTTTTCAGATAATGAAACATCTGTCCAGCCAGTAAATTTATTTTCTTTATTCCATACACTTTCTCCATGTCTTACTAATACAAGTTTTACCAAATATATCACCTCTTTAAATAAATATATTTATTAAGCCATTTTTCAAATTCAGAACTTTTTTGATATTTATCATAATCTTTATCACTATTAGCATCTAAAAATTTTCTTATTTTACCATTTTTAATTATTATTATACTCGGAGCATATTCTACTTCCTTATAATAATTAGTCTTTTTGAATTCCTCGATAGGCATAGATAATATACTAATATTATATTTATCCATTACTTTTTTAAAAATACTATCACAAGGAACTTTAAAAGTACAATAACTATTATAAGTATAAAGAAGAAAGTTATTATTTTTAAGTTTATCTAAATCTTTTTTAGTTACACTAATATATTCACTAGCATTATAATACTTATCAGAAAGATATATTTTTTTCCCATGATTATATATTAGTATTCCAAGTAATATAACTAATAGTGCTAGAACTATTATTTTTTTATTCATTATTTACCTCATTTAAACTATTAAAATCAATATCATGATAAGTTATCTTATAAAAATCATAACTTGTTTTTTCGTTTATAGTTTTTTTAACTTCTATTTTATTAGGCCCATCATAATACCAATACCCACCTACATTGTATATTTTATCTTTATTCCATCCAAGTGACACAAGGATATCCTTCATCATTCCAGCATATCCACCTCCACCGCACATTAAAAATATGTTTTTATCTTTTGGAAAGTAGTATTCTAAAAATGGTATAGATTCTTTATAATTAGGAACATAATTTCCATCATTTGTTTGTTTAAATAGTGTTTTACCTTTATAAGTAGTTCCTACTTCAGTAGGTAAGTTTTTAACTTCTACAATTAAAGGAAATGGTATAACTTCAAAACCTTTAATAAAACCAGATAGATATGAATCCCCACCTATTTTCTCATAATTTGCCGGATCTTTTAACATACGCATATCACGATATACACTATCTTTTCTATTTAAATACTTATCTATAGTTTTTTCGTTAACATTTTTATCTATACCTAAAACTCCACGTTGACCTCCAGTAACCTTAGGTTTAGGTAAAACTACTTCTTTTTCTTTATTAATATTATTATAAAAGTAAAAACTTAATCCTCCAAGTATAAAAGATATAACTAATAAAACTATAACTATTATTTTTCTCATACTATCACTATCCTTTAGATAAGTATAACATGAAAATAATTTAAATTACTACAAAATATTTAGATTTCAAAAAAAGTCGGAGTAATTTTGAGAGTAAAAAAAATAAAAATCCTTATATATCAAGGATTTAAACATCATAATTGGTAGCGACGGAGGGGATTGAACCCCCGACCTTCCGGGTATGAACCGGACGCTCTAGCCAGCTGAGCTACATCGCCAAAAAAAATATAAGCATAATTATAATAGCATACCTATTATTCTTTTTCAAGCATTTTTTATAAATAATTTTAACTAAGAGTCCTAGTTCTTACCTTTTCTAATAATTGTTTTTTATTCATATATTCAGTATCTAAATCAATAGCAGCTTCTATTCCTTTAAGATACATTAATTTATAAGGTTCATTATCATATTCTTTTTTCATAATTTTTAATGTTGTATTTTTCTTATATTCTTCTGATTTGTTTATAAAATCTGTACCTGCTTTACTACGATTAATTTTAATAAAAGATTCCATACCTAAAGCAAAAGATATTCTTTCATCTTTATTTATATCAGAAATATACATATATGAACCAAATATAAGTTCCATCTTAAACATATATTCTTTTTCATCTAAAGCATTATAAACTGAATCAAAGTAATCTATTTCTTCTTGAGGAACTTCATATTTTTCTACTATTCTTTGAATAAATTCTAAAAGCTCTAATTTTAAAATAATTTCACTTCTCATTATTACCTCTTATTTTTTTCTAAACTGTATAATTTTTTTACTTCCTTAGGATTTAATTTTCTATATTCCCCTGAATTTAAATCTATTATGTTTAGAAAAGCTAAGCGTTCTCTTTTTAATTTTAATACTTTTAAACCTACTTTTAAAAACATATTTTTAATTTCATGATTGCGCCCTTCAGTAATAGTTATTTCTACTATACTAATATTTTTTACCTTGTCATATTTTTTTACTTTTACTTTAGCCTTCTTAGTCTTAATTCCATCTATTACTACTCCATTTTTTAATTTATAAATTTTATCAGGAGTAACCATTCCATTTACTTTAGCTATATATACTTTTTCTATATCATTTTTAGAACTAGTAATTATATTTGATAAAACTCCATCATTAGTTAAAATAATAAGTCCTGTAGTATCATAATCAAGTCTTCCAACTGGAAATATTCTTTTATCAGTATCTATTAGTGTAGTTACTTCTTTTCTTTTTAGTTCATCATTAGTACTACATACAACACCT
>CAJONL010000074.1 GCA_905235875.1 uncultured Bacilli bacterium | reverse complement strand
TTAACTTCTGATTCTTTAACACCTAAATCCATTATAAAATTATTACATTCATTTTTTTTAGAACAAGATTTCCAATCTAATTCAGTATAAGATTGTCCATCATCATCTTTTTCTATTTTATAATTGAACCCATATTTACCACCTTTTAAAGCTTTTTTAATCATAGTTTCTGAAAAAACAGTAGTAGCAGATCCATCACTAAATACATTAGAGGTATTAACCAAATACATATTTCCTTTATATGAAAGGATACTACCTAAATATCCAATGGCATATAAATTTATATTTTGATAACCAACATAATTATGAGCTTCCTTATTATTACTCTTACTTTCTGATTCCTTTAATTCTTTATTTGAGTTATCTAAATCACTCTTAGTCTTTTCTAAATCCTTATTTACATTCTCATACTTAGTATTTAAATTAGTATTATCATTTTTTAATTCTTTATATTTAGTATATCCATATCCTAAAGCTCCAGCAGTTAGTAAAAATAAAACTATAAATATAGCTAATACTATTTTTAAACCTTTACCTTTTTTCTTTTCTTTCATACCTTTTTACTCCTTTTAATATTTATGAATTAATTATCCCACCTGATTGACAAATTTGTCAATAAATTGTAATTAATTTACATTTTACTATGTAAATTGGTATACAAAAAAGCACTATTTAAGTGCTTGACATTTAGGACAATAGTAACTACTTCTTCCTCCTATTTTATCTCTTTTTATTTTTGTTTTACAATTAGGACAAGGTTCACTTTCTTTTTTATGAACATTTAAACTATTTTGAAAAAGTCCAGTTACACCTTCTTCAGATGTATAGCTACGAATAGTAGTTCCACCTTCTTCTATTGCTTTATCTAATACTTTTTTAGTATTTTCTATAATTAGATTACACTCATCTTTAGTTATATCTTTTCCTCTTTTATGTGGATTAATTTTTGATAGAAATAATATTTCATCTGCATAAATATTACCTATTCCTACAATTATACTTTGATCTAGTAAAATACTTTTTATAGGAAGTGATTTATTCTTATATTTTGAAAGAAGATAATTACTATTAAGATTTTTATCCCAAGGTTCATAGCCTAGTTTAGATAGTTTACTATTTTCAAGATCATCTTTTGGTACTAAATACATTTTACCAAACTTTCTAACATCTTTATAACGAAGTTCAAATTCATTATCTATATTAAAAATAACAAGTTCGTGTTTTCCTATTTCAGAGTTTATATCTCTGTATAAATATTTTCCTTCCATTCTTAAATGACTTAATAAATAGTAATTATCTAGTTCAAATAAAAGCCATTTTCCTCTTCTTTTTATATCGTTAATTCTTTCACCTGTTATATTTTTAATAACTCTATTTATATCTTGTCCTTCAAAAACATTATTATGAATAACTGTTAAATCTTTTATTCTTTTACTTTTTAATTTTAATAACAATTTCTTTCTTACTGTTTCTACTTCAGGAAGTTCTGGCATATTATCAACTCCTATAGAGTATAGTAACATAAATTTATACATAAAAAAAGAAAAACTAACTAAGCTTTTCTCTAATTTTAGTACTTACTACTTTCATATCACATCTATTTTTTACTTTAGGATTTACTTCTTTCATAACAAGTCCCATTTGTTTAATATTATCTGCTCCAGTATTTTTAATTGCTTCATCAATAATACTATCTATTTCTTCATCACTAAGCATTTCTGGCATATATTCTTTTAAAATATTTATTTCTTCTTCATAAGATGCTATTAGATCATCTCTACCACCTTTTTTAAATTCTTCGATAGAATCATTTCTCATCTTAATTTGTTTATTAATTACAGTAAGTAATAAATCATCATTTTCTTCCTTTTTATTGTTAATTACTTCAAGTTGCATTGCACCTTTAACACTTCTTAAAGTATTAAGTTTTACTTTGTCTTTTTCTTTCATAGCAGTAATTAAATCTTTTTTAAACTTTTCTAATAACATATTATCTCTCCTTTTAATAAAAGTAGAAATTAATCATTTCTACTTCTTTTATTATTTAATCTATTTCTTTTTTTAGTATTAATAGTATTTTTCTTTTTTTCCTCTCTTCTTACAACTCCAGGTTTATCATAAAATTTACGTTTCTTGGCTTCTGAAAGGATTCCATCACGAGCACATTTGTTTTTAAACTTTTTTAGAGCTCCATCTAAATTACCTTTTACTTGTACTTCAGTCATCTATATGCCTCCTTTCTTGCCTTTGCTACCTTGTATTATAGCATAAGAATATTGCAAATTCAATTATTTTCTTAAAAAAATCTAAAAAGGCATTTTAAAATTACCATTTGCCATTTGTTTCATCATGGTTTTACTTTGTTCAAATTGTTTTAAAAGTCTATTTACTTCTTCGACTGATCTTCCACTACCTTTGGCAATTCTTTGCTTTCTAGATGCTTTTAATATACTTGGATTTCTTCTTTCTTCCATAGTCATAGATAGTATTATTGCTTCAATATGTGCTAAATCCTTTGGATCAATATTTATATTAGTAAGCCCCATTTTTTTAGCACCAGGTATTAATTTAATTAAAGATTCAAGTGATCCTAGTTTTTTCATACTTTTCATTTGTTTTAAAAAGTCTTCTAAATCAAATTTACCACTTCTCATCTTTTTAAGAGAGTTTTCAGCTTCTTTTTCATCTATTACTTCTTCTGCTTTATCTACTATCGATAAAATATCTCCCATGCCTATAATTCTAGAAGCCATTCTATCTGGATAAAATTTATCTAATCCATCTAGTTTTTCACTAGTACCAATAAATTTAATAGGAACATTAGTTAAATGTCTTACTGAAAGAGCAACTCCTCCTCTTGTATCTCCATCAAGTTTAGTTAAAATTACTCCAGTAAGTTCTAATGCATCATTAAATCCTGTAATAACATTTAT
>CAJONL010000073.1 GCA_905235875.1 uncultured Bacilli bacterium | reverse complement strand
ATTTATCCTTAAATTATCTAGATAAGTAATTGGTTTGAAAAAACAGCTTATAAAATAAGAGGCTCTATTCTTATTATATATATAATTATTAAATTTAGCATTGAACAAAAAAAATATAGTAAAAAATATTAGAAAGATTCCTAAGAATTTATAATACCAAAAACTATTTTTATTTTTTCTTTTTTTATTTGTATATCTCATCTTAAATCCTTTTATCTATTATTTTCATAGAAACTATAATAACCACCACTTGTAATTATTAAATGATCAACTACTGGTATCCCATTTAAATTTCCTATTTCAATTAAAGCCTGGGTTATTTTTATATCTTCCGGGCTTGGAAAAAGATCTCCTCCTGGATGATTGTGCATACATATAATTGATGAAGCTGATAACCTATATGCTTCTTTAAATACTTCTCTAGGATGTACTACACTTTTATTAATAGTTCCCATAAATAATAGTTTCCTTTCTATTAATTCTTTTTTATTATTTAAATATAAAGCATAAAAATGTTCTTGTTTTAGACCATCAAATAAATACTTATTCTGCTCATATATAACTTTGGGATTACTTAGTTTTATTTTCTTATCATTCAAATTATAATAAATTCTTTTAGAAAGTTCAGTTAAAGCTAAAAGCTCAATAGCTTTTGCTTCGCCTATCCCTTTAATCTTTTTCAAAGAATTTAAACTTATATATTTTAGATTAGTAATATTAACTATTTCTTTTAAAAGACTATGTGCTACATCAATAACATTTAAATCATAAGTACCTGTTTTAAGTATTATAGCTAAAAGTTCACTATCCGATAAATTTTCTTTACCATATTTAACTAACTTTTCCCTTGGTCTTTCACTTTTAGGTAAATTTTTAAGTTTCATAATCCACCATCTCCTTATAATTTTCAATTACTATTTTTAATATATTTTCAATATTATCTTTATCTATAACTGTAAATATCCTATCGTATTCATTTAATATTGATAAAAATTTTTTATCCTTTATAGTTTTTTCTTCAATAAATACTTTATAACCTTTAGAATTAAAATATTTTTCAATATTGCTTGCATTGCTTAAATTACTAGTTATCCCGACATATAAGTTATATTTATTGTTTTCTTTTTTTAATAAATAATACTTATAATCTTTAAACTCTTTTTGCATATTTTCTTTACTATTAAAAACTACTTTTAACATATAAACTTTACCACTTAATTCCTTTGCAAAAACATTATTTTGTTTATAGTTATCAAAAAAGACTTTTCCTATTAATAAACCTATTATAAGAGAAAAAACTATAGGTACTAAGAATTTATATTTCATATCTATCACCAATATAAGTATAAAAAATATAAAATGAAAACAATGTCGAAATATTATTTTTTATACAATATTATAAAAAAATAGTTACTATTTTTACATTAATAAAAGAGAACCTTAGTTACTCCTATACTATATATATAAACAAAAACTCAAAAATTCCTAACTTTTTTAGATAATAATAAAAAAGAACAAGAATTTATTTTCTTGTTCCTGCAACCTTGAATGGAAATATTACAAGTTTAGTTCTTCCTTCTATTTGTTTTTTATTAACACAACCTATAAACCTACTATCAGCTGAATTATTTCTGTTATCACCCATTACAAAATAACAATTTTTAGGTATTCTTTCATACCCCAAATCTTTTAGATTAAAATCACTTGTATTTTCATATACATATTTTTCTTTTCTTGCTTTACCATTTATATACAAAGTATTATTTTCTATTTTTAATGTTTCTCCAGGAAGACCAATAACTCTTTTAATAATTTTATCATCTTTAGTTTTTACAACTACTATGTCGCCTCTTTTTATATCGTTAAACTTATAATTAATTTTGTTTAAAATCATTATTTCACCATTATTTAATGTACTATACATACTTAAACCATTTACTCTTACTGGTGTAAACAAAAAAGTTCTAAAAAGTACTATTCCGATAATAATACTTCCATATATAATTAAATCCTTTTTCATTACTACTATAAAAAATAAGGCAATTATGCCTTATCTTATTCCCCTTTCTTTTATTCTATAACCACTCTTACGATCTTTTAAGAAATTAAGTTTAGCACGTCTTACTTTACCTTTTTTAACAACAGTAATCTTTGCTATTTTTGGTGAATGAATTGGAAAAATCCTATCTACACCAATACCGTAAGATACTTTTCTCACTGTAAATGTCTCACTTTGACTTCCACCTTTACGTGATGTGACTATTCCTTCGAATGCTTGAATACGTTCTTTTTTACCTTCGATGATTTTTACATCTACTCTAACTGTATCTCCTACTCTAAATTCAGGAACATCACTTTTTAGTTGTTCTTTTGAAATTTTATCAACTAAGTTCATTTATATTCCTCCTTCTTTTACCATGATCATAATATAAAATCAGCGGATCACTTAATAACGACTTTAATCTTAACATAATAACTTTATTTTGTAAAGCTTTTATATTATTTTTGTAATTATTTCTACTTTAGTTTTAATTTACAATTAGGACAAGTAGATATATTACTTGGCATTTCAAAAGAGCATCTAGGGCATTTAATCATATCAATATGTTTCTTATTTTCTTGATTAGTATTATTACTAGTAATTATATTATTAGGATTGATATCTTTAGTATCTTTATCAATATTTAGTCTAGTATTTTTATTACCAACCAAAGTTCTATTACTATTGTTATTTCTATTTAAAGTTTTTTCTTTATTTCTTGATAATAAACTTGCATTTATAATTGGTACTTTTCCTTGTTTTCTACTAAGTAAATATAAAACTATTATAATACCTATTATGCATATTATAAATACTATACCTACTATAAAATAGATTAGACTATTAGTCTTAGTAATTGCTATTTTATAAAGTTTTACAAAGCCACCAGAAGAAGTACTTTTTATAGTTATAATACTTCCATCTTTCAAATTCTTATTTCCTAATATTTCAGTTTTTGTACTATCATCATCAGTTATTACTTCAATATCTAACTTCTTTTCATTTTTTATTTTTAAACTATAATTAACTATATTTGGATCGAAATTAATATCATAATCTTTAATTTTAATATTTTTAATAGTAGGATTATCTCCGATAGTTTCATCTTGTTTCAACCTTACTAATTTAATTTTATAATTATTTTCACTATATGTATCAGAAATAACTTTTACATTGATAAAATTATCTCCAACCTTTAAGTTTTTACCTCCAACAATTTCAACTTTTCCACCAGATTCTGGCACAGCCCTCACATCAACATTTATAGTATCGTAAACAACAGTTGTTTCGTAATTAAATATATTTCTATCAAAATTTATTGCTCCACTACTTAATGATAATGTAGAAAGATATGCATCGTCTTTTTGTCTTATTACTTCAATTATATAGTCTTTTTTAACATTATTTTTACCAGCAACTGTAATTGTAAATTTATTAAAGCCAGGATTTATCTCCTTATCTTTCAAATTACCAGTTACAACTAAATCAGTTTTTGCTTCTCCAGTTAAAGAAATCTTACTAGTATTTTTATCAACTATTAATTTATATTCATTTACTTTAGGATCAAACTTAGTAGTAAGTTTACCAGTAGAAAATTTTAAATTTGTTAAAGCTACATCACTAGATACATTACACTCCCTATTAATGCTTATACTATAAGTTTTTTTATCACCTGATTCAGCTACAACATTTATCTTAAAGTTATTACTGCCACAGGCAAGCTTTTTTTCACCAAGTCCAGAAACATCAGCTCTATTAGAAGATACTTTAGCACCCAAAGAAATCTTTTCTTTATTTGTTTTTATACTATAGCTTGTATTATCTTTATTAAAATTATCTATTTTTTCATTATCCACAGCTATACTACTTAAATTAGCATTAGTATCATTAATTTTTAATCTATAAGTTACATACTTAAAATATATATCATTATAAGCAATTCTAAGTCCTACTGAAGCTTTACCACTTATTTTATTAGTTTTACCAGTATAAGTTGCAAGACGAATTCCAGTACCACTCATGCCCTTCACATCATAATTAATTAAATTAGTTGTTTTAAACATACGACTATTTGTAATATCAGTAACTTCAATACTTTCTAAATTACTTGAATTAGATATTTTACCAGTCAAAGTACAATCAAAAGTTGTTTCATATCCTACAGGGGATGTACATTCTAATTTTAAATCAGAAACAACACTTTCTGCATTAACTCCTTCAATTAATAAAAAAGAAAATAGTGAAAACATTAAAACTTTAAATATATTTTTCACAAAATACCAACTCCTATTATAGACATAATTATTATATCAAAAATTAATATACTATGTAAATTATTAATTATCTATTTTTTAATTTATTTTATCATTTTAATTTTTCTAAAGCTTCATCAAAAGTACTTATACTTATTAATTTAAATTTATAGTTATTATTTCTTTTTTCTTTTTTTGCTTCATCATAATTATCTTTAGGTACTAAAACTATATCTGCTTTTTCTTTAGCAGCACCAGAAAGTTTTTCTTTAACTCCTCCAATGGGTCCTATAAATCCCTTCTCATTAATAGTACCAGTACCTAATATCTTTTTTCCCTTAGTAATATCTTCTTTTATAAGTTTATTATAAATAGTAAGAGCAGTAATAAGTCCTCCAGATGGACCTTCTTGTTTTTTATCAAATTTAAGTTTCATTTTAGGAGCTAACTTATAACTATAATCATTAGAAATATATATACCCAGTTTAGGAATACCGTCTATATCTATTAAATCACTTTTAGTAATAATTTTTTTATTATCTCTTAGAACTTCAATTGAAAGACTATCTCCAATCTTTTTTTCTTTTTTTGCTTCATCATAATTATCTTTAGGTACTAAAACT
>CAJONL010000072.1 GCA_905235875.1 uncultured Bacilli bacterium | reverse complement strand
TTAAATGCTGCCTTAAAGCAAAATTTAAATCCTATATTATTTATTAATAAAATAGATAAACCTGATGCTAGAGTTGATGATGTAATAAATATGACTTTTGATTTGTTTGTTGAACTTAATGCTACAGATAAACAATTAGATTTTCCTATTTGTTATGGTATTGCTAAAAAAGGTATAGCTAAAAAGGAACTTGAAGATACATCAGATAATATTTATCCTTTATTAGATACTATAATCGAAAACACTGAATCTTTAAAAGGTGATATTACAGATCCTCTTAGAATGCAAATATCAAGTCTTTACTATGATGATTATTTAGGACGTGGTGGAGTAGGAAGAGTTAGTGAAGGCTTAATAAAAAAAGGGCAAAGTATAGCTATTGTTAAAAATAATAAAGAAATAGATCATAGTAAAATTAATAAAATACTTGTAAATGAAGGAATAAATAAAAAAGAAGTTAATGAGGCAAGATATGGTGATATAGTAACTATTTTCTGTAGTCCTGATATTGAAGTAGGAGATACAGTTTGTGATAAGGATCATATTAACCCAATGGAGCCTATAGAAATAGAAAAACCTACACTTTCTATGAACTTTTTAGTTAATTCTTCACCTTTTGCAGGACGTTCAGGTAAGTTTTTAACTAATCGCCATATTAAGGAAAGACTTGATAAGGAACTTGAAACAAACGTTGGGCTTATGGTTGAAGAATTATCTTCATCTGATGGATTTAAAGTATCAGGTAGGGGAGAATTACATCTTTCTATTCTTTTGGAAAATATGCGTAGAGAAGGATATGAGCTTTCTGTTTCTAAACCTGAAGTTTTATATAAAGAAATTAATGGAGAAAAATGTGAACCATTTGAAGAAGTTTTAGTTTCACTTCCTAATGAATATGCAGGTACTATAATAAATGACTTAAATGAAAGAAAAGGAATTTTACAAAGTATGACTGAGGAAGAAGGACATACTAAGCTAGAATATTTAGTTCCTACTAGAGGTTTAATTGGATATAGATCAAACTTTATTACTAATACTAAAGGTGAAGGTATAATGGTTAGAAGGTTTAATTGTTATAAACCTTATGCTGGAGAAATTAGAGGACGTAAAAATGGTGTTTTAGTTTCTATGGAAGATGGTAAAACTATGGCATACTCTTTATTTAATTTAAGTGATAGAGGACAAATGATAGTAGGACCTTCTGTTGATGTATATAAAGGTATGATTATAGGAATAAATAATCGTGATAATGATTTAAACGTAAATCCATGTAAGAATAAACAACTTACTAATACTAGAGCAGCAGGTTCAGATGAAGCTTTAACTTTAATTAAACCTAGGGTGTTTACTTTAGAAGAAGCGCTTGAATTTATTGAATCTGATGAATTAGTTGAAATTACTCCAGATAGTATTAGACTTAGAAAGAAAATATTAGATGATAAAGAAAGATATAGAATGAGAAATAATGAAGATTAACTTCATTATTTTTTTTCATAATATAGTATGATAATAAAAGTGTAAAGTAATATTGATAGAGTATAAGATAAGACATTAAATGATATACCTATATTTTACATTTTCTTAATAATAATTATTAAAATAAAAATTATATATAACATATTTTATAAAATGTGTTATAATTATAAAGGTAATATAATGGAGGTAATAATATGAATAATCTAAAATGTAAAAAGTGTGGCAATATTGTTAGAAAAAGCGATAAATTTTGTATTAATTGTGGTGAAAAAATAGATAGAAAAAATTTGGAAAACCAAGCTGAATCTAAAATAATTAATAATTCTAATTCTATAATTAAAACAATTATAATAACTAGTTTTCTTACTGTGTTTTTAATGTTTGGACTATTCTATTTGTATGATAATTATATTAAGGATAATAGTGTTATAGATTTTAGTAATAAGAATGTAACAATTAATGATAGTGGTATAGCAAATTCAGTAGATAAAGTATATGACTCTGTTGTTGTAGTAAAAAGCTTAGTAAATGGTGATGCTTATGGAAGTGGATCTGGTTTTGTATTTAAAACAGATAATAAATATGGTTATATCTTAACAAATTGTCATGTTACAGCTGAAGCTACTGAAGTAAAGGTTATGTTTACTGATAAAAAAGAAGTTGATGCAACTATTGTTGGTCAAGATGAATATGCCGATATATCTGTTTTAAAGGTAGATAAGAAATATGTAAAAGAAATTGCAATTACTGGTAATAATAAGAAGATGAGACTCGGAGATACTACTTTTGCAGTAGGTGCACCTGTTGATCCTAAAAAATACTCTTGGTCTGTAACTCGTGGAGTTTTATCTGGTAAAGATAGAACAGTTAGTGCTGGTAATAGTTATATGAAGGTACTTCAAACTGATACTCCAATAAATGCTGGTAACAGTGGTGGACCTCTTTGTAATGCTAATGGAGAAGTAATTGGTATTACTAATATGAAACTTGCTAGCGAACAAATCGAAGGAATGAGTTTTGCAATTCCAATTGAAACTGCATTAGATTATGCTAATAAATTTATGACAGGAAAAGAAATAGCTAGGCCATTTATCGGAGTATCACTAGTAGATGAAACTTCATTTTTCTCATCAGATGTAAAAGTTATAATTGCTGAAGTACAAAAAGATACCCCAGCAGCAAAATCAGGACTAAAAAGAGGAGATATTATTACTAAACTTGATGATGAAGAGATTGAAAATAGTTCACACTTTAAATCAAAACTATATACTTATAAAAAAGGAGATAAAATAAAGCTTACTGTGATTCGTGATGGTAAAGAAAAAACATTTGAGCTAGAATTATCTGAAAATTCTAGTAAAGCTTAAGGGAGTGATACTATAGAAATTAATAGGTATAATTTAAATATTATTA
>CAJONL010000071.1 GCA_905235875.1 uncultured Bacilli bacterium | reverse complement strand
GGATGATCAGTGGTCTCAAATTGAAGTACAATTAAAAAGAAGAGCAGATTTAATTCCTAATGTTGTAGAAACTGTAAAAGGTTATGCTAAACATGAAAAAGAAACCTTTGAAGAAGTTATTAAAGCTCGTAATACTTATGTCAGTGCTAAGACTCCTGAAGAAGAAATTGAAGCAAGTGGTGCTGTTACTGGTGCATTAAGTAAGCTTTTTGCATTATCTGAAAGCTATCCTGAACTTAAAGCTAATGAAAACTTTTTAAAACTTCAAGATGATTTAAAAGATACTGAAGATAAAATCAGCTATGCTCGTGGATTTTATAATGATACAGTATTAACTTATAACAATAAAGTTGAAATGATTCCATCTAATATAGTTGCAAGTATATGTGGATTTAAAAAAGCTGCATTTTTCGAAGCTTCTGAAAAAGATAAAGAAGTTCCTAATGTTAGTTTTTAGTTAGACTTACATTTGTAAGTCTTTTTTTGAAAGGAGATAGTTATGAAAAATATTAAGTATTTATTATTTTCATTATTTTTACTCATTCCATTTACAGTAAATGCTGATACTATTTATAATGCTACAATGGATATTACTATAGATAAAGATGGTACAGCAAATATAGTTGAACAGTGGGATGTAAAAGCATCGAAAGGCTCTGAATGGTACAAACAATATAATAATTTAGGTAATATAGAAATAAATGATTATACTGTTACCATGGATGGAAAGCTTTTGATGGAAAAGAACTGGGATATAAATGAAGGGCTAAATGAAAAAGCTGGATTTTATGGAATAAATAGTACTGAGGATGGAGTAGAACTTTGTTTCGGTAAAAGTGATTTTAAAAGGCATAAGTTTATTCTAACTTATAAAATGACTAACTTTGTATTTAATACAGAAGATAGTCAAGTAGTTTATCAAACTTTATTTCCAAAAGCTACAATGGATAATTTTAAAGTTACTGTAAAAAGCTTTTATAGTTTTCCTAACAATTTAGATGTATGGGGATATGGATATAAGGGATATGCATATGTATTAAAAGATCAAGGAATTATTGAAATGAGCAGCGAAGGGCCCATGGATGATGAATATGTAGTACTTTTAATAAAATTCCCTAAAGGTACTTTTGAAACTACTAATACATATACTAATTTTAATAAATTTAACGACGTTTTAACTTTAGCCAAAAAAGGTTCATATAAACATGATTATGGTGATGGCTTTTTAAGTAAAGTATGGGATTATATTTATTTTATAGTGTTTGGATTAATCTTTATAGTACCTATAATTGTTGGTGTAATTGCAGGAAGAAGTGAAGGATATGGATATAAAGGTAATAAGAAAGTAACTAAAGATAATAGTCCTATGTTCAGGGATATTCCTTGCAATAAAGATATATTTTATGCAAATGCATTAATAGATTTAAATAGCTTTGGTTATAAAGAAGGAAACATTCTTGGAGCTTTACTATTAAAATGGATTAAAGAAGATAAAATAACATTTAAAAATGAAAAAAAAGGTGTCTTTAATAAGGATACTAGTACCATAGATTTTACTAAAGAAGTAACTTTTGATGATACTAGTGAAAGAGATGTATTTACTTTGATGAGAGCAGCTTCTGGTGATGGAATTCTAGAAGCAAAAGAAATGGAAAAGTATTGTAGAACCCATTATGAAAAATTCTTTAGTGTTTTAAGAGCATTAAAAACTGATCAAATAAATAAATTAAAAGAGAAAAATCATATAACTCCTAGAGTAAATAAGGAAGAATGTAAAAAGAAAAACGTGATGGATGAAACTATCTTTGAAGATAGTAAAAAACTGCTTGGACTTAAATTATTCTTAAATGAATTTTCAAGAATTAATTCTAAAGAAGTAATGGAAGTAAAAATATGGGATGAATATTTAATGTTTGCTTATTTATTTGGTATAGCAGATAAAGTTTCAAAACAATTAAAACATTTACACCCAGAAGGACTTCAAATAAATAATAATGATCAATACTTTGATTATGGAACTCTTATGTTTATAGATACAATTTCTACTAAAAGCGTTAGTGCAGCATCTAGCGCAAGAGCTGCAGCTGAAAGTTACTCTGCTGGAGGCGGTGGATTCGCTTCTGGAGGTGGAGGAGGAGGCTCTTTCGGAGGAGGAGGCTCAATGGGAGGTCGTTAAGATCTCTTTTTTTTGGAAATAAAATTTAATAATTTCTTGACATATATATATAAATTTGAGAAAATAAAAATGTAATAATAAGTAATAATTGGAGGTACTATTAATGAATAAGAAAGATAATAAATCCATGCCAATAGATAAAGAATATGAAATGCCAAACAAGAGAAAAAAAAGTGTAAAAGATTTACTAGGGGAGGTAAATTTAAATAAAAAAAGAAAAATGATAGGTATAGTATCATTATTTATAATAACTTTTAGTTTAATAATTCTTATAACAGGTAAAACTTATGCATCATGT
>CAJONL010000070.1 GCA_905235875.1 uncultured Bacilli bacterium | reverse complement strand
GATTCAAGGATCGAAAGATAGATAAATGTTTGCCACCTTTATGGTACAGAACATGGCTTATTAATGTTACTATTTTTTATTTAGAGGTGATAAATTTTGAAAGAAATAGGAGATAGATTAAAGGAACAAAGAGAAGAAGTTGGTATAACTGTTGAAGAAGCAGCTTCGGATTTAAAAAAAGATCCTATTTTAATTGAAAATCTAGAAAGTGGTAATCATAAAGTATTTAAGGACATTTTAGAACTCAAAGATACAATTTCAGCATATTCTAAATACTTAGGATTAGATGAAGAAGAGTTTAAAGATAAACTTAATGATTATTTATTTGAAACAACTTCTAAAATAAGTATTGAAGATATAAAAGATAGATTAAAGAAAGAAAAAAAAGAAGAAAAAAAAATAAAGACTCCTTATACTTTGGAAACTACTAAAAAAAGTCATACGACATATATTATTTTTCTTTTGATTGCATTAATTTTAATTGTATTTTATATTATATTAAGAAAGATATTCTTATAGGAGGTAAAAAATGAAATTTAATGTTCCAACAAAATTAACCTTTTTTAGATTATTATTATCAATAATAATAATTATTTTAATGTTATTTCCATTTTATCGAATAGGATTTGAATTTGATGTAATTCCATATAAGGGAATATCAATAGATGTAACCTATATTCTGTGTGGCGTTATATTTATTTTAGCATCATTTACTGATTATTTAGATGGATATTTAGCTAGAAAGAATAAACAAGTAACAGACTTTGGTAAATTTTCTGATGCTATAGCAGATAAAGTTTTAGTAAATTCTGTGCTAATTATATTTGCAGCTAAAGGTTTTATTCCTGCTATTATCCCAGTAGTAATTATTTGTCGTGATATAATTGTAGATGCTATTAGAATGAATGTTGCAACAAAAGGAGTTGTTCAAGCAGCTAAAATGAGTGGTAAAATAAAAACTGCATGCTTAATGATTGGAACAATACTTACTTTCTTTTATAATTTACCATTTGAATTATTTGGACTAGGAGTATCTAAATTTTTCTTATATTTCGGTACTTTAATGTCTGTTGTTTCTTTAATTGAATATTATAATTTAAACAAGAAAAAATTATTTTCTGAGTTTGAAGAAACTAAATCTAAAAAATGATTAATTTTTTTTAATGAATTTTTATAAATCCCTCTAGGGGATTTTTTATATTTTAAGAAAAAAAGTATTTCAAAATTCACAAACAAAGTTTCGAAAAAATCGTTGACAATGAAAAAAATATATTGTATGATTGATTTATGGGAGGATATAATATGGCAAAAAAACAAGATAAAAAAGATGATAAAACACTAGATCAAGTTCTAGCAGATATTGAAAAACAATTTGGTAAAGGCTCTATAATGAAACTTGGAGATAATAATCATATGGAAGTTGAAACTACTTCATCTGGTTCTTTAACGTTAGATATAGCTTTAGGAGTTAATGGATATCCTAAGGGAAGAATTATTGAAATTTTTGGCCCTGAGTCAAGTGGTAAAACAACTGTTGCGCTTCATGCAGTAGCAGAAGTGCAAAAAGCTGGAGGAAGAGCTGCATTTATTGATGCCGAACATGCGCTAGATCCTGTATATGCAAAAAAACTTGGAGTGAATATTGATGAACTTTTAATTTCACAACCTGATACAGGAGAACAAGCATTAGAAATTTGTGATGCATTAGTTAAAAGTGAAGCAGTAAATATTGTAGTAATAGACTCGGTAGCAGCTTTAGTGCCTCAGGCAGAAATTGAAGGTGAAATGGGAGACTCTCATGTTGGACTTCAAGCAAGGCTTATGTCACAAGCATTGAGAAAACTTTCAGGCACTATTAATAAAACAAAAACTACATGTATTTTTATTAATCAATTGAGGGAAAAAGTAGGTATTATGTTTGGCAATCCTGAAACAACTCCAGGGGGAAGAGCACTTAAATTTTATTCTTCTGTAAGACTTGATGTAAGGCGTGGCGAGCAAATAAAAGCAGGAGATAGTGTAATTGGTAATAGAGCTGTAATTAAAGTTGTTAAAAATAAAGTTGCGCCACCATTTAAAACTGCCATTGTAGAAATAATGTATGGTATGGGTATTTCTAAAGAAAGTGAAATAATAGATCTTGCAGTTGAGAATAATATTCTTGACAAAAGTGGTGCATGGTATGCATATAATGGAGAAAAGATTGGCCAAGGCAAAGAGAATGTAAAAAACTATTTAAGAGAAAATAAAAAACTTTGTGCTGAACTTGAAAAAAAAGTAAGAGATTGTTATAAGAAAAATCCTGAAGAAATTATTAAGTAAAGCAAACGCTTTGCTTTTTTTAGTGTTTAATATTTTTATTTGACATTTAGAGTATTTATATTTACAATATAATTAGTGTTAATTATTATGTTAGCATAAAGGAAAATGGAGGTATTATTATGAATAGTATAGTACTTTCTATTTTGCTTGGTATATTAGGAATACTTATAGGAATTGGTATTACATTTTTAATTAATCATTTTAGAATTAATAATGCTAAAAATAGAATTGATAGTTATAGAAGTGAAGCACAAAAAGAAGCTGAAAAAGTTAAAAGAGATATGCTATTTAGTGCTAAAGAAGAAACTCATAAACTAAAAGTTGAAACTGATAAGGAAATTAAAGAAAAAAAAGAAGAAATTAAAGATGCTGAAAATAGACTTATCCAAAGAGAAAAAAATATGGATAAGCGTGATGAAAACTATAGTAAAAGAGAACAATTTTTAGATGAACGTGAAGAAAAACTACAAGATAGAATTAAAGGTATTCAAAAAAATCAGGCTGAAATAGAAAAAATTAAAGAAGAACAAATTGAATTGCTTTCTAAAATTAGTGGTCTTGAAAAAGAAAAAGCTAGGGATCTAATTATGAAGAAAGTAGAAGAAGAAATGAATTTAGAAATTGCAGAATATATTAAAGAAAGGGAAGATTCTGCTAAACTTGAAGTTGATAAAAAAGCAAAAGAAATGCTTGTTAGTTCAATGCAAAGATTTTCTGCTGATGTATCAAATGAGCAGACTGTTACGACCATAGAACTACCTAATAACGAAATGAAAGGACGTATTATTGGGCGTGAAGGAAGAAACATAAGAACTATCGAAGCTATTACTGGCGTTGATTTGATAATTGATGATACACCTGAAGCGATAGTTATATCATCATTTGATCCTTTAAGACGTGAAATTGCTAAAGTTACAATTGAAAGATTAGTTAGTGATGGAAGAATACATCCAACACGTATCGAGGAAGTATATGATAAAACTGTTAAAGAAATGAAAGAAAAAATTATCGAATATGGTAATAATGCCTTATTTGAACTTGGTTTAACCAAGGTTCCAAATGAACTAATAGAAACAATTGGTAAACTTCATTTTAGAACAAGCTATGGTCAAAATGTGTTAAATCATTCAATAGAAGTGGCGCACTTAGCGGGTTTAATGGCAGCAGAGCTTGGACAAAATACTACTATTGCGAAAAGAGCAGGTCTTTTACATGACATAGGTAAAGCAATAGATCATGAAATTGAAGGAAGTCATGTTGAAATAGGAGTAGAAATTGCTAAAAAGTATAAAGAAAATGATGTAATAATAAATGCTATTGCTTCACATCACGGAGATGAAAGAGCAACTAGTGTTATTTCTAACTTAGTTCAAATAGCAGATTCACTTTCTGCATCACGACCTGGTGCTAGAAATGATTCATTAGAAAACTACATAAAAAGACTTGAACAATTAGAGTCAATTTCTAATTCTATGGAAGGTGTAGACAAAAGTTATGCTCTTCAAGCAGGAAGAGAAATTAGGGTACTTGTAAAACCTGATGAAGTAGATGATTTGACAAGTCATAAAATTGCTCGTGAAATTAAAGAAAAAATTGAAAAAGAAATGCAATATCCTGGTACAATTAAAGTAACAGTAGTAAGAGAAGTAAGAGTTGAGGAAGAAGCAAGATAATTCTTCCTTTTTTATTATTTATTATATATATTTACACTAATATTACACCTGCAACAGTAAAGAAAAGACAAACTTTTATTGTTTTTAACATTTTTGTTAACATTTTTATTTATAAATACTTTTTTTTATGTTAAAATTTATATAGTAGGTGACTAATATGGGAATGAAAACTTTATATTTTTTATTAATTATGTTTTTAATTCTTATTCTTTTAGTAATTTTCTTATTTATATATAAAAGAGGTAAGGTTAAATCCTTAAAAGATAAATTAAGTGAACTTGAAAGACAACGTAATTTAATAGTAGCAACTCCAGTTACAAGTGAACTTGCAAAAATAGATGTTCTTGTTAAAAATTCTAAACTTGAAAGTAAATATGAAGAGTGGAAAAAAAGATATGATATCATTAAAGATAAAAGATATTCTGAGATTACTGATAAACTATTAGAAATTGATAGTTTGATTGAAACAAGATCTTATAAAGAAGCTAAAGAAGATTTGATTGATTTAGAAATGGAAGTATATAAACTTCGTGTTAGTGCTGATAATCTTTTAGATGAAATAAGAGAAGTTACAATGAGCGAGGAAAGAAATAGGGCTATTGTAACTAAACTTAAAGCTAGGTTTAGAGAACTTGAAAAAACTCTTAGTAATAATAAAGAAGCATATGGTGATGTAGCGCGAAATATTGAACTTCAGTTTGAGAATATTGAAAAGAAATTTTCTGACTTTGAAGAAGTGATGGAACAAAATGAATACGAGGAAGTAGTAGGTATTGTTAAAGTACTAGATGAGATGATTGCTCATATTGGTACTGTAATTGATGAATTACCTGATCTTTTGTTATTATTAAATAAGGTTATACCATCAAGATTAAAAGAAGTTAAAGATACTTATCAAACTTTAGTAAAACATGAATATCCTCTTGATTATTTAAAAGTGCCATATAATATTGAACAAATTGAAAATAAAATTGGTGATATTAATACAAGAATAAAAATACTTAATCTTGAAGATAGTATGTTTGAACTAAAGACTTTTCTTGATTACTTAGATAATTTATTTAATGATTTTGAGCTTGAAAAGAAAAGTAAAAAAATATTTGACGATACTGCAAAAGTATTTAAAGCAAAACTACAAAAAGTAAATAAAATAGTAGCAGACATATATTCACAACTAGATGATATAAAAAGTATGTACAATCTTGGTAGTAATGATTTAAAAGATTTAGAAAAAGTAAATGGTGAATTATATGATACCAATAATGAATTTAATAAAATAATTGGAGACCTAAAAAATAAAAAGGTCCCTTATTCAAAACTTAAGGATAGGGTATCTAAGCTTGCTAATAATTTTAGTGTAATTGAAGAAAATCTAAATGTATGTCTAAAGTCACTAGGAAGTATGCATGATGATGAAATGAGAGCTCGTGAACAACTTGAAGAGGTTACTGAGCTTCTAAAAAAATGCAAGATGACAATTAGAAAAAATCCACTTCCGATAATATCTAATAATTATTTTGTAGAATTAAATGAAGCGACAGATGCTATATATGAAATTCAAAAAGAACTTGATAAAACTCCAATTACTATAAAAACTTTAAATATAAGAGTAGATACTGCTAGAGACTTATCGTTAAAATTATATGGTACTACAAATGAAATGGTAAAAACTGCTAAACTATCCGAAATGGCAATTATGTATGGTAACAGATATAAACCTTTAAATAAGGATATAGAAAAAGGATTAGATTTAGCTAGTAAATTATTCTTTAAAGGAAATTATAAAAGAGCTTTAGAAACTGCTATTAGTGCTATAGATATAATTGAACCAGATATTCATAAAAAGATACTGAGTTTATATAAAGATGAGTAATTTAATATATAATGACAAAACTATAATGGGTTCTAACACTTCTTTTGAAATATCACTTGAAGGTAAAGAAAAACTTATATATAACTATGAGTTAAGAAAAAAAGTTATATATGTATATTTATATAAAGATATGTACTTAGTAAAAGAAAATGAATCTTTATTAAAATCAAATGATATAATTAGTATAAGTGATATTAAATATATAAAATTATCAAAAGAAGAACTGAATGTACTAAAAAATAATTATAGTATAGAAATAAAATATATAAAAATAAAGTAAAGTAATGTCTAAAATAGATGTTTTTCATCTATTTTTTTCTTATTGTGCTATAATTATAAGTGTGAGTAGGTATGAATTATAAAGAAAAATACTTAGATTATTTGTTATATCAAAAAAAATATTCAAAGAATACTGTTATAGGTTATGAAGAAGATATAGACTTTTTTTTAGATTTTTTAAAAGAAAGTAATCTATTTTTGCTAAAAGTAGATTATAATGATATAAGATTTTTTTATTCTTATATGGAAAAAAATAAATATTCTAAAAATACAATTTCTAGGAAGATAAGTTCTATAAGAAGTTTTTATAAGTATTTAGCTAGGAATAATTATGTGTCATATAATCCATTTACTTTAACTAAAGGACCTAAAAAAGATAAACTTCTTCCTAAGTTTTTATACTATAATGAATTAGAATCTTTATTTGATAGTATTGATACTAGTAATTTTTTTGGACTAAGAAATAGACTTTTACTTGAAATCCTTTATGCAACAGGTATTAGAGTAGGAGAACTAGAAAATATAAAAATTAAAGATATAGATATTTC
>CAJONL010000069.1 GCA_905235875.1 uncultured Bacilli bacterium | reverse complement strand
CTGTAAAAGTATTACCACAAGTACATGTTACTTTAGTATCCATATAATCTGCATGTATTCCTTTTTTCATATTCAATCTCCTTCCGCCATGACTTTTTTAGTCATAGTAATAAATAACAATAGGTAGTATAGCAGAAATTAACTATTTTGACAAGCTTTTTCTTCTAATTTTATATCTGCTCCAACTCCTTTTAACTTTTCTATTATTCCTTCATACCCTCTTAAGATATGTTCTACTTCTTCGATAACTGTTTCTTTTTCTGCAAGAAGTCCAGCAATTACTAATGCTGCTCCTGCTCTTAAATCAGTTGCCACTACTTTTGTCCCAGTTAAAGAAACTGGTCCGTTAATAACTAGAGTTTTATCTTGAATATTTACTTTTGCTCCAAGAAGCTTTAAATATGGTACATGCATGAATCTATTTTCATAAATTGTCTCTTCAAGAATTGATTTTCCTTTACATTGGGTTAAGAAGACCGATAGGGGTTGTCCTAAATCTGTAGGAAAACCAGGATAGTAGTAAGTTGTTACATTAATAGCTTTAAGATTATCTACTTTTGTACAAATCAAACTATCTGGTCCTATTTCAATATTTGCTCCAGCTTCTTTTAATTTGGATGTTAATGATTCAATGTGATCTGGAATTATATTACTTATTTTTATACTATTTCCCAGTAATGCTCCAATAATTGTATAAGTCCCGGCTTCAATTCTATCAGGAATTATTTCTACAAATCCTTTTCCCAGTTTTTCTACACCTTTAATTTTTATGATACTTGTTCCAGCTCCTGTAATTTCAGCACCCATACTATTTAAAAACGTTGCTACATTTACAATTTCAGGTTCTCTAGCGGCATTTTCTATTACCGTAAGGCCTTCTGCTTTTACTGCTGCAAGCATTAAATTTATCGTAGCTCCAACAGAAGCTATATCCAAGTATATTCTATCTCCTTTTAATTTATCAGCATCTATTATATATTTATCGCCATCTATTTTAACAGTTGCACCTAGTTTTTTAAACCCTTCGAGATGAAGATTTATTGGCCTTGCTCCAATTTTACAACCACCTGGAAAATTCATTTCTACGTGTTTATATTTTGTAAGTAAAGCACCCATGAAATAATATGACGCACGTAATTTACTTGAAATATCTTCTGGTATTGGTTTATTCTCCATATGTTTAGTACTTATTACCATTGATTCTGTTGCTCTTTTTACATCTATATTTAAATATTTAAGTATTACTTCAAGATTATCTATATCAGAAATTTCAGGAACATTACATATAGTTGCTTCTTCGTCAGTTAAAATCGATGCAGGTATTATTGCAACTGCTGCATTTTTTGCTCCACTTATTCGAATTGTTCCCTTAAGTTCATCAGCTTTGTTAACAATAATTCTCTTCATAAAAATACCTCTAATCTATATCTATTTTAATATATGTAGTTTTTTTACCTACGTTACAATCGCAAATATATATTATCATTTTTTTTGCTATTTTTCAATTAATTTTTAATTTTAATCAAACATTTGTAACAATTCATCTAAACTTGATATTACGTTAAAACCCTTTCCATTCCTCTTGACACTGAATCTTACAGGAATACCTCCTTTATTTTCCCACTCTCTTAAGTTACCTGTATAGTCATCAACTAAAATAGCATCTTTTGTGTGTATCATTTTAGTCTTTGATATTTCTTTTGGACAAGGTATTATTGTTATATCATCAAAGTACTTTCTTAAATACTTTATTTTTAATACTGCCTCATTTATGGAGTTTACATGAGTAAGAACTGCTAGGTTAAAGCGATTAGATTCTATAATCTTATTTATTTTTTCTATTGAACTATTAATAATGTACTTATCATTTATTATATTTTCCCAAGGGTATTTTTCAAAAAACTCATTTAAATTTTCTTTTTTTATATTATTTTTTTCAATATCGTTATATAAAGGTGTAATTGTATCTAATATTACTCCATCAAAATCTATATATAAATTATGCTTTTCCATATTTATCACCTATATACATTTTATTATCTAGATATTAAAAAAGCAAGGACTCATCCTTGCTTAATTATTAATTTTTTCTTTAATGCCATTATACTTATAACCTTGATTAATTAAAGTCCCATCATTTTCTTCATAAGACCATAAATATATAGTTATATTTTTACAATGAGCATCTTCTAAAATTTTACGTGTCTTTTCATGATAGAAGTATGTTCTCTTATATTTTAATACATTATTTGCTAAATATCCTTTGAATGATACATCTTTTCCATAAATTGGTATAGATTTATAAGTTACATTACATTTAGCAGATAAAGATTCTTTTGTAGTAGATACTTTGCTACTTGCATTAGATACTGATCTAGAGTAAGAATCTACTATATATACTGGTTTTGAAGTACAATTGCTTTGACATTCATCAAAATCTAATCCTACAAATACATATTTATTTGTAAGTGAACTTGATGGCATTGAACTCATTCTACTTCTTCCTTTGTATGAATAACCTGATGAGCTTCCACTTGTTGTATAGTATGTACTTGTTTCTCCATCTACAAAGTATGTATAACCATCACAAGCATATATTTTTTGATATCCAAGAAGTTTATCATAAGTGACTTCATATATTGGTTTTGATTTATCATATACTTTTTCATAATATGGTGTTTCATCATAGCCATTCTTTTCATACCATGTTAACTCATTTTTACCCCAAGGGATATTATTATTGTTTGGATCATATTCTTTATCGCTTGACCAATCTGACCACTCACTGTATTTAGTGTCATAACATGCTTTTGTTGTTTTTTCGTATTGATATCTATACACGTCTTCTTTACATGATTTTTCGTAGTCTTCTTTGCTTACTACATTTCCATCTCTATCATAGTATTTATTATCCATTATTTCACAATAATGTTTTTCCTCTGGTGTTTTACATGATTTTTCATAATCTTCTTTGCTTGTTACGTTTCCTTCTTTGTCATAGTATTTGCCATCTACTATCTCACAATAATGTTTTTCTGGTTCTTTACATGAAGCATTATATTCT
>CAJONL010000068.1 GCA_905235875.1 uncultured Bacilli bacterium | reverse complement strand
ATATCAATAGTAGTGCCAGGCACTGTAAGCCAGGCTACTGTATCAGGATTTTCCTCTAAAAGTTTTTTAAAATCTCTATATTTATTTTCTCTTTTTGCCCAAGAAGTTCTAGAATTATTTTCCTTTAATCTATTAGTAAGTTCAATTGAATTTTTCTCATCTTCTTTTTGATCGAATATATATTTAATTCCATATCCACCACCTACTAGTAAAAGAATAGAAATTAAATCTATTAAAAGTACAATCTTTTTATTTACTTTCTTTTTTGGAGTTTTATTATTTTTATTATTTTGATCTATAAAATCAAACAGTTCATCAAAGCTATTAATAATAACACCTCCTTATTATATAAGTTTATTATATATTAAAAGTAAATAAAAGTAAACTTGATAAAACTTTATTTATATTTATTTACAAAGAATTTTTTTTAATATAAAATTAAATTATAATAGGTGGTAATATGAAAGGAAAAAGCTTTAAAGATTATTTAACTGACTTAAAACAAGGTGAAAAAAGTTATACATTAGAAAAAGATAATCAAACACTAGTATATATTTACCAGTTAACTGATTTATTTTTTAATGAAATGACTTCTTTTGTCTTGGATAAAAAAGCCCTTTATAATTCCACTTATAATATTTTAAGAAAAAGTATATTAGATATTAATAGTAATTTAATAAGTTATTTAAATAAAGTAAAAACTGATAAAGAAAAAGATATTGATGAACTTTTAAAAATAAGCTTTTCAAATGACTTTATAGATATGAAGAACTTAACTAATGTTTACAATAATTTTAAAAAGGAAATAGAAGACTTATTTAATGTTGAAGACAAAATAAATACTCTAGTAGATTCTAATATTGAAATATTTAAAGCAGATTTATATAGTAAAACTGTTATTTTAAAACAAGATACTACGAGTAAAGTAATAGAAAACTATAAAAAATTATATAAAAAAGAATTTATAAATAATTTATCATTTAAAAAATGTAATGTTTTAAGAATATATAAAAATTTTATAAATAATACTGCTAAAGATTTTTATAATAAAAAAGATAAAATAAAAAAAGATAATTTAAGATTTATTGCTAATGTTAGTTATGATTATTTAAAAAAGATAGAGTTTAATACTATTGATAAGTATACAAAAGAAAATAAAAAATTAATAACTAGTTTCTTTAATGAATTTGAAAAAGAAGTAACTGGTAAGAAGATTGCTGTAAGAAAGAAAATAGTTAAAGATAAGACTATAGATTATTTTATAGATTTTAATATTACTATGAATAATATGATAAAAAATGTATTCTTAGAAATGAATGATATATTAACTTTAGATAATGATAAAATAAATAATAAACTTAAAGATTTTAATAATCTTATTACAAGAGTTTTTACTATTAATTTAGTATTCGATAAACAGTTTACTTCATATGAAAATAGTTTTATAATTAAAAACCATGATAAATTTGATCATATTTACGAAGAAAGAATAGATGAGTTTTTAACTAAATTTAAGACTAATATTTTTAGTATATTTAGGGAAAATGTAATAATATATAATGATATTATTTATAAAACTATTAATTTAAAAAGTAAATATATGAATAGTGATGAACTTTTAAACATAAAAAAAGTAAAAGATTTACTTTTAAAATAAATCTTTTAATAATATGGATATGGTCTTGGATATGGATATGGATAAGGTGCTGGATATACTGGATATGGTCTAGGACGTGTTGCTCCGAATAATAATGGTGATGAAACAAATCCTAGTGCAAACGGAAATAAAAAGCCACCAAATCGATCATTAGGATTATTTCTATAACTATTACTGTAATTAGTATAACTAGGATAACTATTATAGTTATTATAACTACTATATCTCATATTTTTAGGATAATATGGTATACTATTATTAGGCATAGTATCGCTCCTTTCTAGTGTATATTATGCAAGTATATATATGGAGGTAACATGGAAAATAAAATTAAAACTCTAGCAGATACAATTGTTAATCATTCTATTAAAGTAGAAAAAGATGAAAATGTAAAAATAATAATGGAAACTATAGAACCTATGGATTTAGTTAAAGAGATAGTAAAATTAATTAATGATAAAGGTGCTAATTGTGATGTGGATATTATTTATGATGATTTAAATAGTTTAATAGGTAAGGGTACTACTGATAAAAAGATAGATCTTTTAAGAGAAAAAGAAAAATTTAATGTAGATAATTTTGATAGTTTTATTAGAATTTGCTGTAACATAGGAGATTATAATTCCAATATAGTTCCAGATGAAATAACAAAGAAAATAGGGAATGCTTTAAAAGAGTATCGAGATATTAGAACTAATAAAAGAAAATGGGTACTACTAAATTATCCAAGCCTAGTAGATAGTAATAAAGCTCATATGAATATAGATTCATTTAAAGAATTTAGTTTTAATGCAATGTGTTATGATTATGAACAAATGGAACAAGACTTAAAACCATTAAAAGAACTTATGGAAAAGACAGATAAAGTAAGACTTACTGGTGTAGGTACTGATATTACTTTCTCAATAAAAGATATTCCTGCTATTCCTTGTAGTGGAGAGTGTAATATTCCAGATGGAGAATGTTTTACAGCGCCAGTAAAAGATAGTATTAATGGAGTAATAAAGTATAATACTCCAAGTCCATATAGGGGAAAGGTATTTCATGGTGTAACTTTAGAATTTAAAGATGGTAAAATAATTAAAGCAACATGTGATGAAGATGATAATGAATTGAATAAAATATTTGATAGTGATGAAGGTGCAAGATATGTTGGTGAGTTCTCGATTGGAACTAATCCAATGATAAGAGAACCAATGGGTGATATATTGTTTGATGAAAAAATAATAGGAAGTATTCACT
>CAJONL010000067.1 GCA_905235875.1 uncultured Bacilli bacterium | reverse complement strand
TTTCTCTCCAGCCTTAGTAAGAATCTTCCATCCAGCAATTACAGTTAAAATATAAAATACAACAAGAAAAATCATAATTGTAGCAAACATCCCACCAAGAATTGCTCCCCCTAAAATCATTTCTTCATTTGTCATAAATATATTTCCATTTCTTTACTATAAATATATAACAAGTACTGATATTTTTCAAGTTTTTTTAAAATATTATATTAATGATTTTCTTTTATAAACTAAAGCATCTTTATCTATATATATAGTAACTTTACCTTTTAAAGTAGTTTTTATAAAACCAAGACCAGGTATTACAATATCTTCATGATATCCTAGGTATATTTCTTTAAACCCTAATTCTTTTAAATCTTCATGTTTTTTACCATTAATTCTTTTTATTTTTAAACTATTAGACATAAAAAGTGTAAAACTATTCTTATCTCCTTCTTCATAATCTATTCTTAAAAAGTCCTCTACAATAATGGCACTACCTTTTTTTATTTGATAAGTTTTAGGCTTTATAGTCTTCTTAATATCTATTTTTTTAAGCATTTCAGCATTAAGTCTATTTAATATACTTAAATCATTTACAACGCCTGGAGTATCTATAATATTAAAATCTTTAACAGGTATTTTTATTTCTTCAAGAGTAGTATTAGGCATATTTGAAATAGTAATCATTTTTTTATCAACTTTATAGAACTCAATTAATTTATTTATTAAAGTACTTTTACCAGCATTGGAAGCTCCTACTACATATAAATCTTTATATTTACGATATTTTTTTATTAATTTAATTAATTTATCAATATTATATCCAGTCTTAGAACTAATAACTATTTTATCAGTAAAAGCTTCTTCTCCAATAGTATCAAAATAAGACAATATTTTTTCATCAGTAACTGATTTAGGCATTATATCTTTTTTGTTTAAAACTAAGATAATATCATTATTAACCAAATAGTTTCTAATATCTAATATATCTTCAGGAATAGATAAAATATCTACCACATATAAAACTAAAGATCTTTTCTTTCCTATTTCAACAGTAATCTTTTTAAAATCATCAATTGATTTAGTAGTAAATTCATACTCTCCATAATGTTTTAACCTAAAACATCTTCTACATAATGAATTAGAAAGTGAAGTAGTATATCCTTCTTTAGTTTCATCTTCAATTTGAAGTACAACTCCACATCCAGAGCATTTACTCATAAAAATCACCTCGTTTTATATATTTTTTTAAAATAGATTCTTCAATCCTTCGATTAAATCTAGTAAATATTATCTCATTATCCCTGGTGATAGGATCAATTAAGATACTATAAAAATCCATTCTTTTAGAACCATATACATCAGTAAGAATTTGATCTCCGATCATACATATACTTTTATTATCTATATCAAGATCAAACTTTAATTTCTTAAACCCATGTTTCAATGGTTTAAGGCTACGAGCAACATATTTAATACCAAGTATAGAAGAGATTTTAGCAAGTTTTTTATAATTAAAACTATTAGAAATAATATATATATCAAAATCTTTTTTTAGTTTATTAATTAAATCAACATATTTTTTATCAACCTCATATACTTTATGAGCAATAATAGTATTATCAAAATCATATAAAAGAACTTTAATACCAGACTTTTTTAATTTGTCATAATTAATACTTAATATATCTTTAACATACATGTCAGGTTTAAATTTATTCATAATTACCTCCCATAATATTATTTTATCACATAAAAAAGAAAAATAGAAGACTACCTTAAGTCTTCTATTTAAGCACTAATAATAATCAATACATTCCCCATTTATTTTCTATTCTAATATTTATATACTCTCAATTTTATTACCTTCAATTACTATTTCTATATTTATTTGCTATTTCATTTAATTTTCTAAATCTATGATTTAAACCACTTTTAGTTATTTTATTACCTGTTTCCTCTGAAATTATATAACTTAGTTCATTAAGTGATGTTTCAGGATACTTTTCTCTATATATTATTGCTTCCTTTATTTTATCACTTAATAAATCTATTTTCTTATTGTCCCTTATTACTTTTATATCCTCTAGCTGTTTATTATTAGTTTTTATTATTTTATCAACATTAGCTTGTTCACAATTATTAAGCCTATTAGTCATATTTTTATGATCCCTATAAATTCTAATATCTTCATAGTAAAGAACTCCATTTGAAGCACTTATAATTCTTAAAAAATCTCCTATTTTTTCCGCTTCTTTTACATAAGTCATATATCCTTTATCCCTAGGTATTAATTTAGCATTTATATAAAAGTCATTCATTAACTCTTTTATAAACAATCCTTCTTCTTTAGTATCTGTTAAAAACTCTAAATGATAGCCACTTTTCTTAGGATCATTTATACTTCCGCACGAAAGAAATACTCCTCTTAAATATGCTCTTTTATCTTCCTCGTTCTTTAATATTATATTTTTACCTATATAAAATTTATCAATTATAAATGATAATCTATCTTTAATTATGATATTATAATAACTTTTCTTATTAAAATTATTACTTTTGCCTTTTATTATTTCTATTTCACTAGTAAATTCTTTTAACACGACAAATATCTTTTTTATTACTTTTGGATTTTCTGAAAGAACTTTAATACTATCTTTATCTATTTCTATGTTATTTCTTAAAAAACCACATAAAAGATAATAGTTTTCATTATCACTATAATTATTTAAACATATTTCATTTTTTATATTAGTAGTAAATGACATATTAATCCCTCATTAAATAATAAAATATTTCTGTTGCAAGTTTTAAACTATCATGTCTAATTAATCCATCTTCTATTTTTAAAATATCTCTTTCTATTAGTTCACAATTATATTTTTCAATTTCTTTTTTATCTATCTTAACCAGTTTTTTCATTTCTTCATTTAAATATTTATCTAACACATCTTTGGGTAACTTACTATTCGAAGCGATTACACTATCTATTTTTCTCTTACCCAAATATTTATTTAACTCCTTTATATGATCTGATACTTTATACCCTTCAGTTTCACATGTTTGACATACTGCATTACATGTATAAAGAAGTTTAGCTTTAGATTTATCTATTTCTTTTATTATGTCTTTAGAAAGTAAATTAGGTATTATACTAGTATATAAACTACCTATACTAAAGATAATCAAATCAGCCATTTTTATTTCATCTAATACTTCTTTATCTATATGTATATTTTTATCATAGTATAGTTTTCTTATTTCTCTTTTTTCTTTCCCTATAGATTCTTCACCATATATAATATCACCATCAACAGTTTTTGCCTTTAAAGTAACATTATCTTCACTTAAAGGAAACACTTTATGTTTTACATTTAAAACACCACGTAATACTTCAATACTTTTCTTTAAGCTACCTGTCATATTATAAGTAGACACTAAAAGAAGGTTACCTACAGGATGTCCATCTAAATCTGTATATGTATCAAAACGATACTCCATTAAATCTTTAACACTTTTATCAATATTACTTAAATTTGTAAGTACTTTTCTTATGTCTCCCATCGCAGGCATATCAAATTCTTTACGGAGTTTACCAGTAGAAGAACCATTATCAGCTACAGTAATAACAGATGTTATTTCTACAGGGAAATCTTTAAGTCCTCGAAGAAGAAAACTTATACCAGTTCCACCACCAAATATTAATATTTTTTTCATTTCAATCACCACTCTATTTATATAAATTATTATATAACTATTTATTTAATACTTCAATCTTATCACATAAAATACTGTAATCACTATATCTTTTGTCTACTTTACCAAATACTTTAATTATATCTTTTCTTTTTATATTATTATAATTTTTATAACTTTCAGGAAACATAGTAATACTAACACTTCCCGTATTATCTGAGGAATTAATAAAAGCCATAGCATCCCCTTTTTTTGTAGTAATCTCTTTTATTCTATCTATTAATACAATTACATTTATTTTTTTATTTATATATCGTTCTATATCTATTAAATTAACTATATTTTTATTATTTAATTTATATTTTTCAGTAACATGTGATGTTATATATGTACCAAATACACTTTTTTCATGTTCAAGAACATCTTCAATATCATATTCTTTTTCTTTATTTATAATAGGTTTTTCTAAAGAGTCCCCAAGATCTTTAGTTAGTTCAACATAGTTTAATATATTATCTAAATTATTAATTAAAGTTTTTGTATTATAAAAATTGTCTAAACTATGAGAATAAATAAGCGATTCTAAAATCCTTTTATTATTAGTTTTTTCTAGAGTACGATTTAAAAAGTCATATATATCTTTATATCCATCCCCTCTTTTTTCTATAATATAATTAGATACCAAAGCTCCTACATTACGAATACTTGAAAGTGGAAAAATAATAGTATTATTTTCTACTAGAAACTTATCACTTAAAGATTTATTTATATCTGGAGGAAGTACTCTTATGCCAAGTTTTTTTACTAAAGTTAAATACTCAATAGTTTTTTCTTCACTTCCTATAACACCACTTAAAAGATTTGAAAAAAATTCTTTAGGATAATATTTTTTTAAATAGGCCATACGATAAGATACTAAAGAATATGATACCGAATGACTTTTATTGAAACCATAACCCGAAAATTTATAAATCAAATCAAAAAGGCTTTTAGCTTTTTCTTTATCATGACCATTTTCTATAGACTTTTTAATAAATCTATCCTGTTCATTTTTTAAAACATCCACTTTTTTCTTACTCATTGCACGTCTTAATAAATCCGCTTCTGATAATGTATATCCTGCATATTTTTCAGCTATTTTCATTATTTGTTCTTGATAAATAATTATTCCTTTAGTAGGTTTTAAAATATCTTCTATAGATGGATCAATATAAGTTATCCTCTCTTTTCCTTCTTTTCGTTTTATATATGAAGGAATAGAACCAGATGGCCCAGGTCTAAATAGTGCAATAGCATCACATAAATCAAGAAAATTATCTGGTTTTAAATCTTTTAAAAACTTTCTCATACTAGCTGATTCAAATTGAAATATACCTGTAGTATCTCCTTTTTTAAATAAATCCATAACGTCCTTATCATCTAATGGAATTTTATAAAAATTAATCTTTTTACCAGTATTTTTATAAATATCTGAAATTATGTTACTAATTATTTTCAAATTTTTAATACCAAGAAAATCCATTTTAATTAGTCCTTGTTCTTCCAAATAGTCCATAGTGTATTCAGTAAGATTAATTTCTTCATTATTTTTAATTGGAACAATATTTATTAAAGGTTTTCTACTTATCACAATACCTGCTGCATGAATACTAGTATGTCTTTTTACACCTTCCATTATATTCACTATATTATATAATTGTTTTAACTTAGAATCATTTTCTATTAATAGATTAATTTCTTTATCACTATTTTTAAGCTCATTTAATGTCCCTTTAAATGGTATTTTTTTGCATATTATATCTATATATTTACTATTACAATTAAGTACTCTTCCAACATCTCTTACTATAGCTCTACCTCCGAGTGTACCAAAAGTAATAATACCAGAAACGTTTTCTTTACCATATTTATTTTTTACATATTCTATTACTTCATCCCTTTTATCATCGGGAAAATCTGTATCTATATCAGGCATAGTAATTCTATCTTTATTTAAAAATCTTTCAAATAATAAATCATATTTAATTGGATCTATATCTGTTATTCCAAGAGAATAACTAACAAGTGATCCTGCGGCAGAACCTCTACCAGGTCCTACTAATATATTATTCTTTTTAGCAAATTTAACATAATCCCACACTACTAAAAAATAATCATTAAATCCCATAGAATTAATAACATCTAATTGCATCATTAATCTATCTGCATATTTCATAGGAACTTTATTATTAAATCGCTTCATTAATCCTTTTTTACATAATTTTTCTAAATAACTCTTAGAGTCATCATCAACAAAATCATATTTTGGTAATAAATCATTCTTTTTTATTTCAAAATTACATAAACTATCTATTTCCTTATAATTATCTAAAATAGATTTATCAAGTTCTATTTCTTTATAATAATCATTATTAATAATTATTTCTTCACTAATAGTTTTACCTTGTTTTATTAGTTCTAAATATTTTAAATATTCTAAATCATTCTTATATAGACATCTAATAATATTTAAATATATATTTTTAAAACTATAATCTATTTCATCTGATTCAGTAAATGCTAAATATGTATCAGGAAGATTAAAAGTATCATATAAATCTTTTGATTTATATGGTAAAACCATGATTAAATTAGAAGAATTATTTTTTATATTATCTATAGTAATAGGATTACTTGTTATATAACATAAATTTTGATATCCTTCATAGTTTTTAGCGTATAAATATATAGGTTTATCCTCGATAAATAATTCTAATCCAGGGATTAATTTAATATTATTTTTCTTAAGTTCATTATAATATTCCATGACATAAGAAAGATTATCATCTACTATACCAATAGTAGTAATACCTTTTTCTTTTAAAAATGGAATTAAATCATTTATTTTAAGTAATGAGGTAAGAATTGAATAATCTGTTTTTATAAACATTGGTATATACATAATTTTTACCTCCCTATAAGTTAATTATACTATAAAATAAAGG
>CAJONL010000066.1 GCA_905235875.1 uncultured Bacilli bacterium | reverse complement strand
TTATTGCGATGGGATTGGTTATTGATAGAGATAATAAAATTGAAAAAAACTATTTTTATAAAAATTATGCAAAAAGACTATTTGATATAATCTTTTCATTAATAGTATTAATCGTACTTTTACCAATAAATATTATAATACCCATACTAATTAAAATAATTGATGGAGGAGAAATAGTTTTCAAACAAAAAAGAACAGGATTAAATGGAAAAGTATTTAATATATATAAATACAAAACAATGAAAGATAATAAGATAACAAAATTAGGAAAAATACTTAGAACAACTTCTTTAGATGAAATTCCTCAATTTGTTAATGTACTAAAAGGAGATATGTCTATTATAGGTCCAAGACCTTGGATTGTAGATTATTATAATAATTTCAATGAATATCAAAAACAAAGAAATAATATAAGACCAGGTATAGTTGGACTTGCTCAAGTAAATGGAAGAAATAATTTATCTATATTTGATAAGATTAATTATGATATATATTATGTAAATAATATAAGTTTTCTTTTAGATTTAAAAATAATATTTAATACAATCAAAGTAATCTTTATAAAAGATGATGTAAAAGACATGAATAAATATATAAAAGATGAAATTAAAGATTTAAAAGATGGAGATGATTTAAGTCTAGAAGTATTACTTTCTATTAAGAAATTAGATAAAAGAAGATTAAGTAAAATGAATATTACAGGAGATTGTACAATTATCAATCAGTGTAATGAAAAAAAGAAAGAAAAGTATAAGAACTATAAAATTTATTCTTATAAAGAAATAGGAGTATCGAAAAGTAGAAATAGAGGATTAAAGAAAGTAAAAGATGATATAGTTTTACTATGTGATGATGATACGCAATATATCGATAATTATGAAGAAATTGTTTTAAATGAATTTAGAAAAAATCCTTATGCAGATGTTATTATCTTTAATTTAGAAAGTAAGAATAGAGAAATCAAACAGATAAATGAAAATAAAAGATTACATATCTATAATAGTTTAGGTTTTGCATCTAGTAATATTGCTTTTAGAAGAAAAAGTGTATTAGATAAAAATATTAATTTTAATAAATTATTTGGTCCAGGTGGAGATTATTCTCATGGAGAAGATACTTTATTTATTGTAGATTGTTTAAAAAAGAAATTAAAAGTATATGGGGTTAGTTTAACTATCGCAAGTGTAGAGAATAAAGAATCAACTTGGTTTAGCGGATATGATAAAAAATATTTTTTTGATAAAGGAGCCTTATTTACAGAAATTAGTAGAAGATTTAGACATCTTTTAATATTACAATATTTAGTAAGACATAATGATGTACTTGATAATATGAAATTTAAAGAAGCATATAAAAACATGGTAGATGGAAGTAATGAATACGTAAGTGAAGTTTTAAAAATAAATTATAAAGAAGAGAGAAAGCATAATATATTTACTGTTTTAACATATTTTAATGTTCTATTTACATTTCTTATATTAGATATTGGATTAAGAAAACTATTATGGAAAAAGATTGCTTTCTATTCAGCAAATGCAATATCTCCACTTGCTTTTAGTATGAGTTTTATCTTAATAATTATATTACTAATGAAATTATTTTCCAAAAAAGCAAAATACATTTATCTTGTTAGTACAATTGTTTTTAACTTATATTTCTTGAGTCAAATGATATTCTTTAAAATATTTACAGATTTCTTTTCCATAGTATCATTATTCTCTGCAGGAGAAGGAAAAGATTATTTAAATTATGCAATGAGTCAAATAGATTCTAATACCATAATTATCATGGTATTATCAATTATACCTTTAATTATTTCTTTAATAATTAGTAAATTAACAAAAAGTAATAACTTTGAAATAAGAAATAAAAAAATATTTTATCCAGGTATAATAATACTATTTATTATTTTACGTTTTATAGGATTTCATAATTTAGGAATAGAAGTTCCCAAAGGTAGATGGGATGCTTGGGATATACCTAAAAATGTATATCTGGATTATGGTAATAAAAGTAGAAGTATGATAGTTAGT
>CAJONL010000065.1 GCA_905235875.1 uncultured Bacilli bacterium | reverse complement strand
TCTTAAATGATGCCTTATTTTCCTACACAAAAGTTTTTAAAGATATTATCTAGAAGTTCTTCAGTATATGTTTCTCCGATTACTTCTCCTAGGGTAGTCCATATTTGTTTTAGATCTATTTCTAACATATCTATTGGTAATCCTTCTTTTAAACCTTTTTTTATAGACTCGATATTATTTCTTGTTTCTTTTATTTTGTTCAATTGTTCTATACTAGACACATAGTAAAAATCATTTGTTTCTATTTCACCAAAATTATATATTTCAGTAATTTTATTAAGTAAATTATCTATACCATTATTTTCTATCGTGTTAGTATATACTATATTTTCTTCTGTTATATTAATATTATTTTTTAAATCTGATTTATTAAGTACTATAACTCTGGTTTTGTTTTTAGATATTTCAAGCAGTTTTTTATCTTCATCAGTTAACTTTTCATTACTATTTAACACTAATAATACTAAATCTGCTTTATCTAGTACTTCTTTAGATTTTTCTACTCCAATTTTTTCTACAACATCATCTGTTTCCCTAATACCAGCTGTATCTATTAAATTTAATGTAATTCCATTTAAATTAAATGTTGATTCAACTATATCTCTAGTAGTACCTGGAACATTAGTTACAATTGCTTTATTCTCATCTATTATTTTATTCAAAATACTACTTTTCCCTACATTTGGTCTTCCTATAATTGCAACATTTATACCATTAGTAATAAGTTTACTATTTTCAGAATTTTTTATTATATTCTCTATTTCTTCTTCAATACTATTAATATATTTTTTTATACTTTCTTCTGTTATTATTTCTATATCCTCATATTCTGGATAATCTATATTTACTTCTATATTACTAATTATTTTAACTAGTTTTTCTCTTAAATCTTTTATTTTATTACTTGTACTTCCTGTTAGATTATTAATTGCAAGTTTTCTTGCTTTATCATTTTTAACTTTTATTAAATCATTTACTGCTTGTGACTTTGTTAAGTCTATTCTTCCATTCAAGAATGCTCTTTTTGTAAATTCACCAGGTTCTGCTGAACGTATATTTTGCTTTAGTAAAAGTTCAAATACTTTCTTAGTAGCAATAATTCCACCATGACAATTTATTTCAACTACATCTTCAGTTGTAAATGTTTTGGGTGCTTTCATTACAGTGATTAATACTTCATCTATTATTTCATCTTTATCTTTAATATATCCATATGAAATTGTATGACTTTCTTTATTTGTTAAATTAATATTAGTAATATTGTTTACTTTTTCTATTGCATCTGTTCCGCTTACTCTAATTATTGATATTGCACTATTTCCTAAAGTAGTAGCTACTCCTGCGATTGTGTCATTCATACCTTTTTCTCCTTTTTTTGTTTGTATTATATCAAATAAGCACTTAAAAAACAATATTTGTATTCATTGTTATATGTTTTTATGTTATACTATTATGGTAAGATAGGTGATTATAATGAAGTACGAAGAAGTAACTATTGATGGTAAAATATATAAACTTGCTACTAGTATTGATGAAGATATTATTGAAGTAAACTTAGACTATGATAATAATATAGAGGATACAGTGATTTTTGATGAGTAGATTAGATGAACTAGACAAGTTTTTAAAATTTTATGCTAAAGTAATGGAGCAAAGTCCTAAATTTAATATTACTTATAGTACTATTTATGATGATTTAACTAACTATGATATTGACTATGAGGATAGAAATATTGCTTTATATGATGAATTTGATGTATGGAGAGATAGATATATAAATAGTAAATATCAGAATTTAAATGTTTACTGGGATGAAAGACAAAAAAGATTTTTACAATTTGTTAATTATAAAGGCAACTATAAAAAATCTTTTAAATTATATGTTTCTCTTCCTAAAGATAAAATTTGTGAAGGAGTTAATTATATATTTGATTTTATTAATAGAAATAATATTGAAACTTATTCTAAAGTTGCTGATTATGTAAGAGCAGATGATATAGTTATAAGACTTTCTAACAAAAAAGACTTAAAAAGTGTAATGGAATACATTAATAATAGTCCATTTTTAAGAGAAAACTCACATAAAACTAACCCATTTTTGATGAGAAATGGTATTGTAGGATTTTCTTATGATGATACTGAAAGTTATAATCTTAGTGTTGCAAAAATTCTAAATAGATATTTTAGTAATATTAGAGAACAAAAGAATTTTTCAAATTGTAATTTAATTAATTTTAAAGATTTTTTAGAAGATTTTTATGAAAAGACTTTTATTACTAAAGATAATCTTAGTGATTTTAATCTTAGCAGTACTTCAAGTTATTCTGGATATAAAGATGACAGTGAAAAATTGTTAGTTTTTAAGCAAATAATTGAATTTTTAAAATTTGCTACAAAAGGGGATTTTGATTATGAAAATTATTGTTATTTTATAGGCAATTGTAGAGATATGAATAATAATAGATTAATTAGAAATGCATTTAAAAAAAATTTAGTTTATGATTCTCTTGATATTGATGAAGCTAAAGATTTATTCTTTGAATCATGCGTATGCACATGCAATAAATATGATAGAAAACAATTAGTTCATGCACTAAAATTAGCAAACGAGGGAAAATATGATGGTTTTACTAACGATAATGGTTATCGATCAAGAATGAATAGTTCTATTTCTAAGCTATATTTAAAAAATTTATGCTTTTATTTTGTAGGAGATGAAAATGAAAATTTAACTGATGATGAATTGTTTAATAAATTTGCTAAGTATATAGAAGACTTTATAAACTCAGTTAAAAAGAAAAAGAATTGATTTTTTTCAATTCTTTTTTATTGTTCAACTTTTTTTAATTTAATAACTACATGTCTTTCTGATCCTTCACCTTCAGACTCAGTCATTACATCTTTTGATTCGTTTAATGTACTGTGAATTATTCTTCTTTCAAACGAATTCATAGGTTCAAGATGTGCTTCAGTTTTAGTTCTTGCTACATCTTTTGCTGTATATTTTGCTAATTTTTCAAGTCTTCTTTTTCTATTTTCTTTATAATCATTAACATCAAGCACATATCTATAGTGAGCACCAAGTTCTGTATTTATCATTTGAGAAATAATAATTTGTAAAGCTTCAATTGTTCTTCCACTTCTTCCAATTAAAACTGAAGTATTAGGAGCAATTACATTAAAATATGGTGTTCCTTCTTTTTTCTTAAATTCTAAGTTTGCTTCTATTCCCATATCTTTTAGTATTTTAAAAATATATTTTTTTATTTCATTATTTAATTCTTCTTTTGTTATCGCATCTATTACAACTTTTTTATTAAATAATGTCTTTTTATTTTCTTTTTCTACTATTACTAATTCTGCTTCTTTTGCATTAAATGCTTCTTTTGCTTTTAATAATGCTTCATCTTTTGTTTTACCTTCAAATGTCATCTTATTCATTATTTTCTAATCTCCTTCCTATGAAGTAGTTTTGCGCTATTGTAAATACTGAAGTTGTAATCCAATAAAATGCAATTGCTATGGGAAGAGTAAATGAGATAAATCCTATAAAAATAGTCATTACTTTTGTCATCATTTTTTGTTGTTTTTCCATAGCATCATTAGTTGCCATTGACGGATTAAGTTTGTATGACACAAATGTCACTAAAACTAATATAACACATACTATTATATAATACCAGTCTCCATTTTGAATTGCTGTAAGTGGAGTATATCCCATTTTTAGTCCTAAAAAAGATTCTTCAAAAATTGATGGTATTCTAATTATTGCTTCATAGAATGCAAACAAGATTGGAATTTGAATTAGCGCAAATAAGCAACCTGATAATGGTTTAATGCCATATTTTTTATATACTGCCATCATTTCTTTACCCTTATTTTGAGCTGATTCTTGATCTGTTTTACCTTCAAATTTTTTTTCAATTCTCTCTATTTCAGGTTTTGCTTTTTTCATGTTTTGTGATTGAAGCATTGAGGTTTTAGTTAAAGGAAATAAGATTCCTCTTATTATTAAAGTAATAATTATTATCGAAATAGCTGATGATTTTACTATATCTGCTATTTTTATAATAAGGAAACCAAGTGGTCTTACAAAAAATGTATTCCATAATCCTTCATATTTACCTGTAATTTTCATATTACTACATTCAGGTAAATCTTTAATGTCTACTTTATTTTTTTCATATAATTCGATAGATTTTTTATTTGTTGGTTTACATAATATATTTTCAGTAATAGTTTGACCTGTTTCCGGATTTTTAACTGGTTTACCTTTATTATCTTTTAATATTTGTGTACATCCAGTCAAAGTTATTACTAAGACAATAAGGATTAAATACTTAATTATTTTTGATTTATTCATTTTTATCTCCTTTTTTAAAAGCTTTAATAAGTTCTTGTTCTAATTCACTGTATTTTAAATTAACTACATCTTTTTTTGCTATAATTATATAGTTTCTATTTTTACTATATGAATTTCTATTATTATCAATTATAGACTTAATTCTTCTTTTTAATTTATTTCTAGTAACAGCATTTCCTATATGTTTTGTGAAAGTAATACCAAACCTTGTATTATCACTTTTTTCACTATTAATAATAAAAAAGCGACTATTAATTCCTTGCCTTTTTTTTATTATTCTATTGAAATCAGCTTTCTTTTTAACTATATTTATCTTTTTCATAATTCCTCTATAATCAAAAATCCACCTTCAGATAGTGGATATTATTTTGATAAGCTTTTTCTTCCTTTTCTTCTTCTTTTGTTAATAATACCTGATTTCATACGTGAAAAGAAACCATGTTTTTTCTTCATTTTTCTATTATTTGGTTGAAAAGTTCTTTTACTCATTATTCTGCACCTCCAAACTTAATCGCTATTATTATATAGTTAAATTACTTCTTTTGTCAATGTTTTTTATTTTTTGACAATTTTTACAATATTTATATACATTAACATTTTAATTATTTACATTTGTTTATATGTTAAAATAAAATTTGTTAATTAATGTTAATATCTATTTATCGCTTTATATATCAATGATTCTATTGTTGATATCTTTGTAAAAAAAATGTTAATTTAATTTTTTTGTTTAAAAAAATGTTAATTTGTATTACAATTAGTTTAGTGACATCTAATAATTTTAGTGGGGAGATGGTAGAATGAAAAATGATTTTTTATGGTCTAAAGTTTTAAACAAAATTAGTTCTACCATTAACCCTTTATCTTTTAGAACTTGGTTTGAACCTATAGAATTTTATGATATTAGTAAAAATTCAATTCGTCTTGTTGTTCCGGTTATTTTATATAAAAATCATTTAGAACAAAACTATGAAAAAATAATTCTTGATGCTGTAAATGAAATCTCTAATTCAAATATAGATAAGATTGAATTTATCTTAAAAGATGAGTTAAAAGATTTAGTGATTGAAAAAAATGTTATTGACAATAATGTTGAAAACTCTTACCAAGCAAACATTAATCATAATTCTAACTTAAATAAGAATTATACTTTTGAATCATTTGTAGTTGGAGAATCTAATAAATTTGCTCAGGCAGCAGCCTTAGCAGTAGCAGAAAACCCTGGAACTATGTATAATCCTTTATTTATATATGGTAATAGTGGGCTTGGCAAAACTCATTTAATGCACGCAATTGGAAATTATATTGAAAATAAACATAATTTAAAAGTTTTATATGTTACAAGTGATGACTTTATGAATGATTTTACAGGAATTGCAAGAAAAGGTAATAAAGTTAATAACTTAGACTATGTTGATTATTTTAAAGATAAATATAGAAATATAGATGTTTTAATTATTGATGATATACAATTTCTTGGTGGCGCTGAAAAAACACAGCAGGAGTTTTTCCACACTTTTAACAATTTACATAATGATAGTAAACAAATAATTGTATCATCTGATAGATCACCAGACGATTTAAAAGTACTTGAAGATAGACTTAGAACCAGATTTTACTGGGGACTTCAAGTAGATATAAGCCCGCCTGATTATGAACTAAAAAAAGCAATTATAAAGAAAAAAATTAAGAGAGAAGATATTAAAATACCTGATGAAGTAATAAGCTATATTGCTTCATCAATAGGAAATGATGTTAGGCAACTTGAAGGTTCTATCACAAGACTTATAGCTTATTCAGCGATTATGGGTAATAACAAAATAACAGTTGATTTTGCTAAGGAAGCATTAAATGATTTTATAAAAAAGGACGTTATATCTGATAAAAATGACATAAGAAAAATACAAAAAAATGTAGCTAATTTCTATAAAATATCTTTTGAAGATATGAAATCTAAAAAAAGGAATCCGAGTCTTGCTATTCCAAGACAAGTTGCAATGTACTTATGTAGAAAACTTACTGATGAAACTTTAGAAAGAATTGGTTTAGAATTTTCTGGAAAAAGTCATGCTACAGTTATTCATTCTTGTAATAAAATTGATAGAGAAATCGAAACAAATAAAGAACTTAAAGAAGCTATTGAAAATATTGAAAATCAATTAACATAGTTTTGTTACTTTTGTTAATATTATTAACATTATAAATTAATTAATTTTTATTTATTTTAAAAGGTTTATAATAGTTTTGAACATTATTAACACCTATATTATAAATATTAAATATAATTATTAAAAATAAAATAGGAAAGAAGGTTTATTATGAAATTAAAAATTAAAAAAAATTTATTATTAAATGCACTTAATGATGTTTCAAAAGCATTGTCAAGTAAAAATATTATACCAATACTTTCGGGTATTAAGTTTGAATTATATGAAGAAAAATTAGTTCTTATTGCTTCAGATAATGATATAACTATAAAAACTATTCTAGAAAAATCAGAGGATTTAATTATTGAAGGATCAGGATCTGTTGTTATAAAAGGTAAATATATTTTAGATATTGTTAGAAAATTGAATTCATCATTTATTAATATTGAAATATTAGAAGATCATAAAATCTTGATCTATAATGAAAATAGTAATTTTAACTTAAATGGTATTGATGCTAATGAATATCCTGATATTAATCTATCTTTTTCTCCTGATGTTGTTAATATGAATGTATCTGATTTTAAATCTATGATTAATCAAACAAATTATGCATGTTCATTAGATGAAGCAAGAGTTGTTTTAACTGGTGTTAATTTTAGTACTTCTGATAATGTATTAGAATGCAGTGCGACAGATTCTTATAGGCTAGCAATTAAAAAAATAGATATTAATGGAAAACTAGCTAATGATTTTAATATTATTATTCCTAGTAAAAACCTAAATGAACTTTTAAAAGTATTACCAAATGATGATATAAACATGGAAATACATATTTTTAACAATAAGATATTATTTAGAATTGATAATTTAGTCTTTCAATCAAGGCTGATAAATGGTACTTATCCTAATACAAAAAATTTAATACCTAATGAAACGTTATTTGATTTAAAAATTAATAAGAATGAATTATATGATATGGTAGATAGAGCAAGTATTTTAAATAATGATAAGGATAATAATGTAATTACATTAGAATTAAACAATAAGCTGTTAAAGATTACTTCTATGTCTCTTGAAATTGGAAAAGTAGAAGAAAAAATGGAAACTAATTGTGATGAAAATATAAAAATTTCCTTTAGTGGTAAGTATATGCTTGAAGCTTTAAGAACTTTAAAAAGCGAAAATGTAATATTAACATTTGTTGGAGAAATAAAGCCTATTCTATTAAAAGAAGAAGATAACGATAAATTACTTTGTTTAATTTTACCTATTAGAACTTATTAGTTATTTATATTATTTATAAAGAGCTGTGATATTACAGTTCTTTTTATTTTTTTATTTTTTTGACAAATTTTGACAAAAATCGACAAGACATAGTGATATAAGAAAATTGCAATTTTTTGTTGCAAATGATTTTCAGGGAGGTGATTTATATGAATTATGAAATTAATCCAGATACTTTAGCTTTAATTTCAGAAAAAAATGGTACTCGTGTTTTAGAATATGATGATGAGTATAGAATAAATGAAACAACATACACAATAATGGAAAATAGCTGTAAGTATTTTGGAAGTTCTTTTGATGGGAGAATAAATGGTTCTAAAAATATTTTGGGCAGTATATATAAAGTTCCTATAATTGTAGAGGAAACTCAAAAGCTAATTTTTTTTCCTACTGAATCGCTTACTTCACCAAAGGTAGCTTGGATTGCTTATAAAAATATAAAAAATATTGAAAAATTTGGTAAACACTCATTAATTAGATTTATTAATGGTAGAAGTATAGTAATAGAATGTCCTTATTTTACTTTAAAAAATCAAATATTTAGATGTAATATGTTGGATTCAATTTTTACAAAAAGAAGAACTTCAAAGTATGATAAAAAAAACGATTAATTGTTAAAAATCGTTTTTTTAAATGTTATTTTATGCTATAATATTAAGTGAGTACTGGAGTACTAGTTTGGGGAGTTGATGCAAAATTAAGGTAATTTAAACATAAATAAAGAGATATGTATATAAAAAAAATAGAAATTTCTAATTTTAGAAATATAGATAATTTATTTTTAGAACTTAATAAAAAAGTGAATATTTTTATTGGAAAGAATGCACAAGGAAAAACTAGTATTTTAGAAAGTATTTATACGCTTGCTTTTACTAAGTCATGTAAGGGATTTAACGAAGCTGAGCTAATTAAAATGGGTAAAGATTTTTTTAGAGTTAAGGGTGAAATTAAAACTAAAAATTATAAGAAAAGTCTTGAAATAGCGTATAAAAAGAATAAAAAGATTTTGAAAGTGGATAATTTTAAAATTGAAAAAAATTCAGATTATATTTCAATCTTAAATATTATTATGTTTTCACCAGATGATTTAGATATTATAAAAAAATCACCAATTAATCGAAGAAATTTCTTGAATATTGAATTATGTCAGTTGTATAATAAATATTTAAGTACTTTGAATGAATATAATAAGATTTTAAAAATGAGAAATGAGTATATTCGAAAAAATTATAATAGTATTAACTATGATTATTTGGATATAATTACTGATAATTTAATTGAAAGGGCTATTATTATTTGTAGGTATCGGGGTGATTTTATAGATGAGATTAATAAAAATATTAATGATGTATTTTATAAAATTACGAAAAAGGAAGGCTTAAAGATTGTATATAAAAATAATTTGTCTAGTATATCAAAGGAATATTTAAAAAAGTTTTATAGTTCAAATTATTTAAATGATATAGAAAAAGGTGCAACAAACTTTGGACCACATAGGGATGATATCGAATTTTATTTAAATAATAATGATCTTAAATTATATGGTTCACAAGGATTACAAAGACTAGCTATATTATCTTTAAAATTTTCTGAAATTGAAATATTTAAAAAATCCAAAGGAACTTATCCTATTGTTTTATTAGATGATATTTTTAGTGAAATAGATTTAGATAAAAGAAAAAATTTATTAAAATTTATTAAAAGTAATATTCAGTTTATTATAACAACTACTGATATTAATAATATAAGTGATAAGATTTTATCGCGTTCGACTATTTTTGAAATAAAGAATGGTGCAGTAAAAAAAAGGAGTGACAAATAATGAAAGAAAATGAAAAAAAGTATGATTCTTCTGCAATACAAGTACTTGAAGGGTTAGAAGCAGTACGTAAACGTCCTGGTATGTATATAGGTACGACTGGAAAAAGAGGACTTCACCATTTAGTATGGGAAATTGTAGATAATTCAATTGACGAAGCTCTAGCAGGATTTTGTAATAAAATAGAAATAATTATAGGTAAAGATAATTCTATTACCGTAAAAGATAATGGCCGAGGAATACCTGTTGATATACATCCAAAGACTGGGATATCTACTGTTGAAACCGTTTTTACAGTACTTCATGCTGGTGGGAAATTTGGAGGTGGCGGTTATAAAGTATCTGGTGGACTTCATGGTGTAGGTGCTTCAGTTGTAAACGCTTTATCTAAGTGGCTAGAAGTAAAAATATATAGAAATGGTAATGTTTATTATCAAAAATATGAAAATGGTGGAAAGCCTGTTGGTAAACTTGAAATTATTGATAATTGTGATGTGAATAAAACAGGTACATCAGTAAGGTTCATGCCAGACTCTGAAATATTTGAAGAAACTACAGTATTTGAATATGGAATTTTATTTCAAAGAATTAGAGAACTTGCCTTTTTAAATAGAAATTTAAAGTTAATTTTAGTTGATGAAAGAGAAGATGACAAAAAAGATGAATTTTTATATGAAGGTGGTATTTCAGAATACGTTAAAATGCTAAATGAAAATAAAAAGCCTATTCATGAAGATATAGTTGATGTTTCTGGTATAGAAAATGATATATCAATTGAAGTTGCGTTACAATATAATGAATCTTATAGTTCAAATATTTATTCATTTGTTAACAATATTAATACTCATGAAGGTGGTACTCATGAAGATGGTGTTAGAAGTGCTTTATCTCGTATTTTAAATAAATATGCAAAAAAAATTAATGCATTAAAAGATAAAGATGAAAGTCTTAAGGCTGATGATGTTATAGAGGGAATAACAATGATCATTTCTTGTAAACATCCAAATCCTCAATTTGAAGGTCAAACTAAGACTAAACTTGGAAATATTGAGGTAAGACAAATTGCCAGTCATATTTTT
>CAJONL010000064.1 GCA_905235875.1 uncultured Bacilli bacterium | reverse complement strand
TCTACAACAATTAATGTATTACCAAGATCTCTCATCTCTTTTAATGACTTAATCAATTTATCATTGTCTCTTTGATGTAGTCCAATGCTTGGTTCATCTAAAACATACATAACTCCAGTTAGTCTTGTTCCTATTTGGGTAGCTAGACGAATTCTTTGTGCTTCTCCTCCAGATAAAGTACCAGCACTTCTTGCAAGAGTTAAGTAATCTAGTCCTACGTTTATTAAGAAACTTAATCTATCTGTTATTTCTTTTACTAATAGTTTAGCAATCTCTTTTTTTTCTTCTGATAGTTTTAGACTTTTCATAAAATCATATAATTCTTTTATACTTAGTTTAGTTGCTTCATATATATTTTTATTGTTAATTTTAACAGATAATATTTCATCTTTTAATCTTGCTCCATGACATGTTGGACATTCTAGTTCTACCATATATCTTTCAAGCCATTCCCTTATCCATGTACTTGATGTTTCCATATATCTTCTTTCTAGGTTAGTTATTATTCCTTCAAAATAGCCATAGTTATCAGATAAATGTCCGTTTTTACTTCTGTAGTGGAAATGAATAAGATCATTTCCCCCATATAAGATTAAATCTAATTCTTTTTTAGTAAAATCTTTAATTTTTTTATCTAAATCTATTTTATAATGGTCACAAAAATTCTGTAATTTTAAAAAGTTTATATTATATATATCATCTCCGAATGGTTCGATACCACCCTCTTTTATAGTTTTATTTGTATCTGGAATAACTAAATCCTTATCCATTACAAGTTTTACTCCAAGTCCTTTACAATCAGGACATGCTCCATATGGTGCATTAAAACTAAAAGTTCGAGGTTCAAGTTCATTTATAGAAAAATCACAATGTGGACAGGCAAACTTTTCTGAAAAAATCATTTTTTCTTTGCCTATAACATCAACAAATACTTTACCATCTGAAAGTTTAGTAGCAGCTTCAACTGATTCATATAACCTTGATCTAATTCCTTCTTTTATTACCAATCTATCGATTATAACTTCAATATTATGCTTTTTATTTTTTTCTAGGGTTATTTCTTCACTTAAATCATAATCTTTATCATCTATTTTTACTCTTACATACCCATCTTTACGAAGTTCTTCTAACAAATCTTTATGAGTACCTTTTTTACTTTCGATTACTGGAGATGAGATTATAATTTTTGTTTTCTCTTCAAGATTTAATATTTTATTAGTCATTTCTTCTACACTTTGATTAGTTATAGGAATATTATGTTTAGGACAAAAAGGTGTTCCTACTTTAGAATATAAAAGTCTTAAATGATCATAAATTTCAGTCACAGTACCTACTGTAGATCTAGGATTTTTATTAGTGGTTTTCTGATCAATAGAAATAGCAGGACTAAGTCCTTCGATTGAATCTACATCTGGTTTTTCTGTTCCACCTAAAAATTGTCTTGCATAAGATGATAGACTTTCTAGATATCTTCTTTCTCCTTCTTTATAAATTGTATCAAAGGCAAGTGACGATTTACCACTTCCTGATACACCAGTCATAACTATAAATTTATTCTTAGGAAGTTCTAAATTAATATTCTTTAAGTTATTTTCTCTAGCACCTTTTATTATTATTTTATCCATAAAAATCACATCCACTTTTCTTATTACAGGCATTATTATATCATATTTTTTATAATTTAATAAAGGAAAAAACTGTCAAATGTGACAGTTAATTATGTTTTTTATATTATATTCTAGTGCCTATTTTATCTCCATAATATACTTTTATTTCAAGTCCTCTTTTAGAGTAATATAATATATCATTATCTAATCTAATTTTATCTTTTTGAAATAAAATAATAATAGTAGAACCTCCAAAAGAAAAATAACCTTTTTCTTCATATCTATTTAATTTATTTTTATTTATATTATGTATTTTACCTATATTTAAAGCCCCTACTTCTATCCAAAGAATTTCTCCAAAGTTTTCTGTATTTATTAAGGATACTTCTCTATGATTTTCAGTAAATACTTTATAATCTTTGTAAACAACTGGATTTACACTATGAAGTATTCCGGGAATTACTTTTCTATTTTTTATTACCATGTTATCTATTGCATGATAGTGGTGATAATCATCAGGAGAAAGTCTAAATATTAGAGCATAACCATCAATAAATGTATTAGGCACTTTATTTTGAATTAAATTCTCAATACTATATATACTATTTTTAACATTTACTTTTAAATCATTATCTATTTTATAAACGGAAAGCTTACTATCACAAGGAGATATTAAATCAAAACTATTACTTTGTTTATAAAGTTCTTTCTTATTTAAATATCTAGTAAAAAAATCATTAAATGACTTATACTTTATATTTTCAAATCTGTCCATATTTATATTATTTTTCTTTATAAATCTATTTATATATATTCTAGATATTTTTGTATTAATAAAGAAACCATTTATTTTTGAAAAAAATGGCTTTGTAATTATTTTTAATATAAATCTGCCTACAGAAGTAGTATATAGAAATGTTAAAGTCTTAGATTCTTTGTCATTCTCTAATTTCTTAGTTTTAGTATTATAATATATCATTTAAGTGTACTTAGCATCCAAATAAGGATTGCTCCTCCTGCAACTAAAAG
>CAJONL010000063.1 GCA_905235875.1 uncultured Bacilli bacterium | reverse complement strand
TATTATTTAAAGCACTTCCTGGGGAAATACCTGTACTACAGATTTGAATTGTCTTTAAAAGTTTATCTATATTTTCGCTAGCTAAAGCATCTATAACAATAACAAAATCTGGTTTAACAAATGATACTAAATTTTTAATTATATCAAAAGTTTCAATACCTGTATCACCCATTACACCTGGAATAAAAGAAGAAGTTACTCTAAATCCTTCTTCTAAACCACCTTCTTCATAAATATGACGAGTCACAATAACTTTAGAGGTAGTAAGAGGCCCTAGAAGATCACAAGCTATATTTTCATTTCCAAGACCTATTATCATACAAGAATATTCTTTCTTTATTTTCATTTTAGAAAAAATTAAATTAAGTTCTTCATTTAAAATACCATTTACCCTTTTAAAGTTATTACTATCAGTTATATCATCATAATATATAGTAGTATATTCTCCCTCTTTACGTTTAATTTTTTTAGCATCTTCACTCTCCAAATGTACTCTACTTATAAATCCACCATCAAACTCTATTTTTTCTTCACATTTAGGTATCTCTTTAATTAAATCATGAACTAAATCAGTATGAATATTATACTTAGATAAATCAATTTCTCTCAAGGATATCACCATTAATAATATGGATATTTTTAAAAAATTAATACAAATCTTAGAGAAATATAGAAAAAATCTAGAATTTATTTGCTTTTTTATATTTTTTTTGGTATTATTTATATTGACAAAAAAGTGAGGTGAGATTATGCCAAATATTAAAAGTGCTAAAAAAAGAGTAAAAACTGATGAAATTAAAAGAATTAGAAACAATGATAAAATAGCAAGTATGAGAACTGCAGAAAAGAAAGTTAAAATTGCAGTTAAAGAAGGAAATAAAGAAAAAGCAATGGATCTTTTAAAAGATGCTAATAAAAAGTTAGACAAAGCTGCTAATAAAGGATTAATTAAAAAAAATAAGGCTGCTAGAGATAAGTCTAAATTAGATAAAGCTGTTAAAGGATTAAAATAAATAATAAAAATATAGATTAAAGTAATTTGTTGATTACTTTATTTTTTTTTGATAGAATATTCATTGGTGATGGAAATGAAAAAGGTTTTTATTGTTTCATTAATAACTATCATAATAGTATCTTTTATACTATATATAGGTTATAAAAATGAAGATAAAATCTATAAATACTATCAAAATACAATACTTCATGTAAAAGATAATATAAAGATTAAAAATAATGAGTATTATAAAAATAAAGACTATTCTTATATGCAAAATACAAAAAACTTTGTAGCAAAAGATAAAAGTGAACTAAAAAATATTTTTTATACAATCGTTAACAGCGGTAACACTAATTTTACCTTTTACTGTGATGATAATTATAAAAATTGTAATAAAGATATAGTTGAATTTATTAAAAATAAAGAAATTTTATCTAGTATTAATAATTTTGTACATCCTTATAATTCATTTAAAGATCTTACTGCAAGTTATGATAAATTTGGTAAAGTTAAAGTTAAAGTTAATCATTTATATACAGAAGAAGAAATAGAATATACAAATAAATTTATTGAAGATTTCAAGAAAAAAAATATTAATGATAAAATGGATAATAAGAAAAAAATTAAAGCATTTCACGATTACGTAATTAAGTATAGCCGTTATGCAACTGATAGTTATAGAGAAAAAAATAAAAGTACTAGTTTTAATAAAGCTTCAGACATAATCAAAACCAAGTATGGTTTATGCAGTGCTTATGCCGACATATTTGCGATTTATCTAAATAATTTAGGTATAGATAATTATAAAATAGTAAGTGAAAGTCATATTTGGAATCTAATTAATTTAAATAATAAGTGGTATCATGTTGATCTTACTTGGGATGATCCTGTAACTACTAATGGTAAAGATAAATTAGAGTATTTATTCTTTATGATTGATAATAAAAAATTAAAAGCTTTGAAAGTTCCAAAGCATGATTATAATAAAGAAATATTTAAAGAGGCAGCTTAACCTCTTTTTTGTTTTATTAAAAAAAAGATACTTTACACAACATTAGCAACATATCGACTTACTAAATAATTCCATTTTTCTAATTTATTTATTTTTCATATAACTCATGCCTTTCAAATAAATTATATTTTAATCTTTTTAGTTAATCTAGCTTAAAGAAAAAAAGATGCAATTTACATTGCATCCTTTCTTGAAAAATTAAGTCTTCCTTTATTATCTCTACCAATTGCCTTTACTACAATTTCGTCTCCTACTTTTACTACATCTTCAGTCTTCTTTACTCTTTCCTTAGCAAGTTTTGAAATATGTACTAATCCTTCAACACCTGGCCATACTTCTACAAAGCACCCAAATGATTCTACTTTTACAACTTTTACTGTATATATTTTTCCTTCTTCTACATCACGAGTTACATCTTCGATCATTTTCATTGCCTTATCTATCACTTCATAATCTTGGTGATATAAAATTACTCTACCATCATCTTCAATATCAATTTTAACTGCATTTCTATCATTAACACTTATAACATTACTAGATTCTTGAATAATTTTAGTAATAACTTCTCCACCACGTCCGATAACATCCTTTATTTTATCTTCTGGAATTCTCATTTGTTTTAATTTTGGAGCATATGGTGAAAGCATTTCTCTTGGTTTTTCAATTGCAGTTTTCATATTTTCTAATATTTCAAATCTAGCTTTTTTAGCTTGTTCTAAAGCTTCTTTTAATATTTCTTTAGTAATACCATCAATTTTAATATCCATTTGAAGTGCACAAATACCATTCTTAGTACCAGCTACTTTAAAGTCCATATCTCCATAATGGTCTTCTGCTCCTTGAATATCAGTTAAAATTGTATAATTTTCACCGTTAGAGATTAGCCCCATAGCAATACCTGCAACCATATCTTTTATTGGAACACCTGCTGCCATTAAACTCATACATCCAGCACAAATACTTGCTTGAGATGATGAACCATTACTTTCAAGAACTTCTGATACAACTCTAATTGTGTATGGAAATTCTTCTTCACTTGGAATTACTCTAGCAAGAGCTTTTTCTCCAAGTGCACCATGTCCGATTTCACGACGACCAGGTGCTCCATATCGTCCAGTTTCACCAACACTAAATTGTGGAAAATTATAGTGATGCATAAATCTTTTTCCTTCTTCTAGAGAAAGTCCATCTAATATTTGATATTCATTAAGTGATCCTAAAGTAGTAATACTTAGTACTTGAGTTTGACCTCTTGTGAACATAGCAGAACCATGTGTACGAGGAAGTATATCAATTTGTGAATTAAGTGGTCTTATTTCATCAACACGTCTTCCATCAGGTCTTATTTTTTCATCAGTAATAAGTCTTCTTATTTCTTCATATTCAATCTTTTCAAGCACTTCATTAACTTGATTAATAATATCATCTAAATTTTCATCATTTTTATATGCATCTTTAAAATAAGTACGCACTTCTTCTTCAAGAGAATTCATCTTTTCTTGTCTTTCAAGTTTTTCTTCAATCTGAATTGCATTAATCATTTTAACGGTAATCATATCACGTACTTTACTATTAATTTCATCATCAATTGTAATAAGCGGATAATCTTTCTTAGGCTTACCTATCTTTTCTACTATTTCTTCTTCAAATTTAATTAATTCTTTTATTGCTTCATGTCCAAACATTAAAGCATCAAGCATATCTTCTTCGCTTGCTTCATCAGCAGAAGATTCTACCATGTTAATAGCATCTTTGGTACCTGCTACTGTAAGATAAATGTCACACTTTTCTTTTTGTTCTGCAGTTGGATTAATAATAAGATTTCCATCTACTCTACCTACTACAACAGAAGCAATCGGTCCTTTAAATGGTAAATCACTAATTGATAAAGCTAAACTTGAACCAAATAATGCAGTCATTTCTGGTGAATTATCTGGATCTACAGAAAGGACTGTATTAACTATTTGTACTTCATTTTTGAATCCTTCTTCAAATAAAGGCCTAATAGGTCTATCTATAAGACGTGCAGCAAGAGTTGCATTTTCAGTAGGTCTACCTTCTCTTTTTATAAATCCACCAGGTATTTTACCTACAGAATATTGTTTTTCTTGATATAAAACCATAAGTGGAAAGAAATCACCAGTTGATGGTTCTTTTTTATTAGTTACTGCAGAAAGTACTACAGTATCTCCATATCTTACTAAACAAGAACTTGAAGCTTGTTTGGCCATTTCTCCAACTTCTACTATAATTTCTCTTCCCCTAAAATCAAATTTAAATACTTCTTTCATT
>CAJONL010000062.1 GCA_905235875.1 uncultured Bacilli bacterium | reverse complement strand
GGTACTGCTACTATTACTATAACTGGTAAAGGTAATTATACTGGTACTATTAATAAATCATTTGATATTGTTAATCCTAATATTGAAAGTTTAAGTATATCTAGTCCCAAAGATATGATTTATACAGGTAGTATAATTAGACAAGACGAAAATATTGTTATAAAAAATGGTAATATTACTTTAGTTCAAGAAAAAGATTATACAATTGGTTACAATAATAATATTAATGTTGGAACTGCTACTATTACAATAAAAGGAAATGGGAAATATACAGGAGAAAAAAAACTAACATTTAAAATTAATCCTATTTCTATTAATGCGAAAGATATAAAAGTAACTGGAATTATTAATAGACTATATACAGGAAAAGCTAGAAAACAAGATAATGTTAAAGTGACATATAAAGGTAAAACAATTCCATATAGTATAAGTTATAAAAATAATACAAATATTGGTACTGCAAGTGTTATAATTACTTTTAAAGGAAATTATAAAGGTACTGTTACTAAAAATTTTGATATACTTCCAGTTAAAATTGGAATTAAAACAGTAAAAGGTAAGAAGAAAAAAATGAAGGTTTCTTATTATGCTGCTGCTGGTAATGTTAAATATCAGATTGCATATAGAAAAAATGGAACTAAAAAATGGAAATATGTAACAACTAATGCTGGTTCTAAGACTATTAAAAAATTAAAATCAAGAAAGTATTATACTGTTACAGTTAGAGCATTTAAAGTAGTAAATGGTAAAACATACTATGGTGCTTGGTCTGATATGAAATCTGTAAGAGTTAAATAATTATGAAGGAAGTTTATACTTCCTTTTTTTTGCAAAAAAAAAGAGCTTAGTTATATCTATTAACTTTTTTTGCTCCTATTTTGCCATTTTTATAAAGTTTATAAATGAAGCTATTAATTACTAAATCAAATTCTCCAATATATTCGTTTACTTCTGAACCAAATCCTAATTTCATTTCATTTAATCCTTTAAATTCATTATTATCATCGAAGTATCCAGTTATAGCATTTAAATCAAAATATACTGCTCCCATTTTTGCGTACTTTTCAATAATAAACCACTTTGTTAGAAAGGCTGGATAAAATAATTTAAATGTTGGGTTTTGTCCTTCGATAATTAAATCTACTCCATATTTTTCAATTACAATGGCTGTAGCTCCAATTATTATTCCTTCTGGATTTTTAGTAAATAACTCTGATGCGTTTTCTAATTCTTTTTTATAGATTGCTAATACTTTATCAGAATTAATTTTTGAGTTTGTTAATTTATTGCTTATGTTATTTTTTATTCCAGCACTTTGAATATCAGAATTTATTTCTTCATTTTTTTGTAGTTCATTTTCATATATTTGTTTTATATTGTTTAGATATTTTTCTGTATTAAGTTTTGCAAAATATAATTCAAAGTTATTTCCAAATGATTCATAGAAGTGTTTATAATAACTTAATTTTCTATAGTGCTTTTTTTCAATAAATTTATAAAAAATTTCGATATCGTTATAATTTCCTTGAAGTATTTCTATTCCTCTAGATTCAGCTTTTCTTATCTTATTTTTAATATTATGTTCAAAGTTATTAAATATTGTGTTAGTAGAGCCTTTTACTTTGAGCATTGCATTCCATCTAGGTTTTAAAGTTTCAAATTTTTTATTTTCACCAAAATATTGATAGCCAATATTTTTAAGAAAAGGTATTAAGTCATTTGTATATAGGCTTTTCATTATCTTTCCATTTCTATCTCTTTTATTATTAATAACTGGTGGATCTATTTTTAAAAATGCAACACTGTTTTGTGCTAGGTAATTTTTAAATTGAATTGTTATATCTCTTATTAAGTTTTTATCATCATAGTTAATTAAAAAACCTCTTGGGGCATAAGCAAATTTGTATCCTAAAACCAGTGGCCTTGTAATAATTAAGCTTGCTCCTATTAAATTGTTTTGATTATTTAAAAAGCCATAATATTCTGAAGTAAATCCTTCTTTTTCCATTAGATTTCCATAGTTTGATGATTGATAATATGTATGAAGAGGGTGATTGTTTGAAAAATAGTCAAATTGTTCTTTAGATAGTTTTGCAATTTTTACCATATAACCTCTCCTTATTAATTTTATTCTATTAATATGATAGCTTTTTTTTAAAAAAAAATCAATAAATTTTTTGTAATGCTTCTTAGTTGATGTATAATAAATAATAGGATGGTGAAAAAATGAAAATTGAAAAAATATTTGCAAGACAAATTTTAGATTCTAGAGGCAATCCTACAATTGAGGTAGATGTAACGTTAGAAGATAAATCATTTGGTAGGGCGAGTGTTCCAAGTGGAGCTTCAACTGGGTCTAATGAAGCTTTAGAATTAAGAGATGGGGATAAGGATTACTTAGGACTTGGAGTTTTAAAAGCATGTAATAATGTTAACAATATTATTTATCCTGCTTTAAAAGGCCTTGATGCTTATAATCAAGAATATATTGATGAAGTAATGATTAAACTTGATAATACTGAAAATAAAAGGATACTTGGTGCTAATGCAATTCTTGGAGTATCTCTTGCGGTTTTAAAGGCATCAGCTAATAGTAAGGGACTTCCTTTATATAAATACTTGGGAGATGGTAAAAGTATGCCACTTTGTATGATGAATATTTTAAATGGAGGAAGTCATGCGGATAATAATTTAGAAATACAAGAATTTATGATTGTACCAAAAGGGAGATTTATTAAAGACAGGATTAGAGTTGGTAGTGAAGTATTTCATACTTTGAAAAAAATACTTAAAGAAAAAGGACTTGTAACTTCAGTAGGAGATGAGGGAGGATTTGCTCCTAATTTAGATAGTAATGAAATGGCTTTAGATTTAATTTGTGAAGCTATTACTAAAGCTGGTTACAAACTCTATGAAGATGTTTCTATTGCTCTAGATGTAGCTGCTTCTGAGATTTATAAAGATGGTTATTATACAATTAATAATAGAAAATTGAGTTTTGATCAATTATGTACATATTATAATGACTTAATTGAGAAGTATCCAATAATTTCAATTGAGGATCCAGTAGTCGAAACAGATTTTGAAGGGTTCAAAAAAATGACAGAGCTTTTTGGAAAAAAGATACAACTTGTTGGTGATGATCTTTTTGTAACCAACGAAAAGTATTTAAAAAAAGCTAATGATATGAAAGCTGGTAATGCTATTTTACTTAAAGCTAATCAAATAGGTACTGTTACAGAGATGTTAAACACTATTAAATGTGCAAAAATGTGTAATTACAATACAATTATATCTCATAGAAGTGGTGAAACAGATGATACATTTATTAGTCACTTTGCAGTAGGACTTGATTTGGGGCAAATAAAAACAGGTTCTATGTCTAGAATGGATAGAATCTGTAAATATAATGAGCTTATACGAATAGAGGAAGAAATAGTTTTAGATGAGAATTAGTTCTCATCTTTTAATATATTAATAATTCTTTCTTTAATCATGTTATTATTTGTTAATATTTCTAAACTATAGTTATTATTATAACCTTTTGTTTCTTTTAAAATATTATTTATTCTTTTTGCAACGCCAATACTTCCGTCTATAAAGGATACATCACCAAGTATTCTTTTAATATCCTTTTTTACAAGTGGAAAATGTGTACAACCTAGAACTACTACTTCAGTACCTTGTTCATTTATTAACAATTTTTTTAGATAATTATAAGTTTTTTTATTTTTTTCAATTAATTCAGCAAGTAAAGGTGCTTCGATTAATTTGCTATTTATTGTTTTATATTTTGTTAAAAGTTCATTAAACCTTTTACTATCACCTGTACCTCTAGTAGTTAGAATTATAGTATTTTTATTTTTATAAAAATCATGTACTACTTTAACAGCAGGTTCTGTACCAATAAAAGTAATATCTTTATATTTATCTCTTATATTGTTTAAAACCATAGTAGTAGCAGTATTACATGCACAAACTATAAGTTTTGGGTTATATTTTAATAATTTTTGTATAACATTATCAACTATTATAAATAATTCTTTTTTAGATTTATTTCCATAAGGATTGTTTTCTATGTCAGGGAAATATATATAGTTTTCATTAGGTAATAGTTTAATTACTTCTTTTAGAATAGTACTACCTCCGATACCTGAATCAAAAAATATTATTGGTCTTTTATCCATAATAGTCACCTATAAGAATTATAGCATATTCATTTTATTTTTTTAAAAATAAAAAGGAATATAACTGTTTTATTATATTCTTATTTTTCTCTTTCAATAGAAATTATATCATTAAAGTTACAATCTAAGTATTCACAGAAAATTGCTATTACTTTCATATCTAGTCTTTTAAGATTACCTAGGCAGTAGTTTTGAATTGTTTTATGATCTATTCCTGTATCTTTTTCTAACATATATTTAGAGATGTTTTTCTTTTTTAGTAGGTTTTCTAAATTAAAGTAATAAACACTATTTTCAAATTTTACCTTATATGTCATAATTTTACCTCTCTTATTATTATGGTAGATTATAAAGGAATATATGTTAAAGGGATTATTCTCCCTTTTTTATCTTGACTTAAGTGTTATATCTTCCTATAATTAAAAATACCTTTGGGGTGATTTAGATGAATTTGATAAAATACTTTTACTCGTTACTTTTAGTATGGTTTTTAATTTATTTAATATATAAGATTTATAAATCTACTAAAAGATAGTTTTTTTAATACTTATATTTTTATAAAACTTCATATTTTTATTGACAAACTAATATACTTTATGTATAATCTATTTGTGAAAAAGGAAAGAGATGCATTATCCACCTGATAGCAAATAGCTATAGGTAAAGAGCCAATGAAAATATTTTTTATGTTTTTATGTGGTGGATAAGAGTGCATTTTGCATTCTTTTTATATTTATTGGAGGTGTTTTATATAGCAAAAAATAAGGAATTGTTGTGTAACGAACAAATAAAAGTAGCACAAGTAATGGTCATTGGGCCAAATGGAGAAAAAATGGGAGTAAAATCTATTTCCGATGCTAGAACAATTGCTAGTTATGCAGGACTTGATTTAGTATTAATTAGTTCTTCATCTAATCCAGCTGTTTGTAAGATT
>CAJONL010000061.1 GCA_905235875.1 uncultured Bacilli bacterium | reverse complement strand
GCTGCAAGTTCTGGTATTTGGACTTTAATTAGTTTAACAGCACTACTTAGTATTAATGTTGGATTTATTAATTTACTTCCACTTCCAGCATTTGATGGAGGAAGGCTATTATTTATTATAATTGAGAAAATATCTGGTAAGAAAGTGGATCCTAAGTTAGAAAATACAATTCACTCGGTAGGATTTTTCTTACTTATGGCTCTTATGATTTTAATTACATATAATGATATTATAAGACTTATAAAATGAAACTTTTAAAGTTTCTTTTTTGCACGAGTGGCGGAATGGTAGACGCGCTACTTTGAGGGGGTAGTGGAGAAATCTGTGTGAGTTCAAATCTCATCTCGTGCACCATTTTTAATATAAATGTTAATATGTGTAAAAAATAATTTTTTTTAAATAAAAGTGTTGTTTTTTGTTTTAAAATGTGTTATTATGAAATTACTTAATAGGATAGAAAGACTATTTAATTATATTAACTGTAAGAGTTTCTCTATATAAAACTTCTTATTCTGTAATATTTTTAAATATATTTTATTAAATGTTACCTGTTTTATAATAGCTAATATTTAATGGTTTGCTTTCTATCATTATCAAGCTATTAAGTTATGTGTACACTAGTGGGATCTTGATAAAGATTATATTTTATAGCTGTCAATATGATTTATAATTTGAGAAGTACTACCCACAAAAAAAGATATGTTGTTTTGACAGGCAACATATTTTTTTGTTTGTTATATTATAAAAAAGTATAAAAGTATTTTTTATACTTTTTCTATATAAAGTTCGAAAAGTTCGAACTGATTTATAACTGGTGCTGGAAACAGGACTTGAACCTGCGACCTACTGATTACGAAACAGTTGCTCTACCAACTGAGCTAATCCAGCATTTGTCTTAAATTATACACTATTTTTATAAATTTGACTAGCTTTTTGTTTTATGTTAGGATATTCGATATCAAAGGGTGATAATATGTATTTTAGGGGATATGAAAATGTAAAATTAGATGGTAAGAATAGAATAATTATTCCTGCTTCTTTTAGAGAAAAACTTTCGAGTGAAAGATTAATTTTAACAAGAGCGACAGTTTTAGAATTACCTGTAATTGCTGTATTTCCTACTGAAGAAATTTTTCAATCTAACATTGCTAATTATCTAAGTTTAAATCATGATGAATTTTATAATAGAAATCTTTCACTAATGACAAGTGAAGTTTGTATGGATAGTGCAAAAAAAATAAACATTTCAAGATATTTAGATGGTAGGGATGAACACGATATAGTGTTTGGTTCAGCATTAGATTTATTTGAAATATGGTATAAAAGTGATTTTGATTTATACTGTGCAAAACAAGGCTTACATTTGTAAGCTTTTTGTATTATATAGTTAAATAGTGTATAATTTATTTAGGTGATTGTATGGCAGTAATTAAAGTGATGGATGAACTACTTGCTAATAAAATAGCTGCTGGTGAGGTAGTTGAAAGATGCGCATCTGTTGTTAAGGAACTTGTTGAAAATAGTATAGATGCGAAAAGTAGTGTGATTAAGGTATTATTAAAAGATGCTGGTACAAGAGAGATAAAGGTTATTGATAATGGTAAGGGCATGGATAAGGAAGATGCAGTTTTAGCTTTTTCTAGACATGCTACAAGTAAAATAGAAGATGAAGATGATTTATATAGATTAAACACTTTAGGATTTAGGGGTGAGGCTTTAGCGTCTATTGCTGCTGTTAGTAAGGTTGACCTCTTTACTTGTGAAGGTGATATTGGGACTCATGTCTTGATAGATGGTGGAAAGATTAAAGATATATCAAAGGGAGACGCTAGAGTAGGAACTTCTATTTGTGTAAGTGAATTATTTTATAATACTCCTGCTAGACTTAAACATATGAAAAGTTTATATACAGAACTTGCAAGTATAACTGATTATATGAATAAATTAGCTTTATCTCATCCAGATATTAGATTTGTTTTAGAAAATAATGATAATGTGATTTTAAGAACTGATGGATCTGGTAATTTACTTAAAGTTATACAAAGTATTTATGGTAATGATGTTACTAGAAAAATGATTCCTATAAGTGGATATAATGATGATTATGAAGTTAGTGGATATATTTCTCTTCCTGAAGTTCATAGATCTAGTAGGAATAATATGGTAACTATTGTAAATGGAAGAGTAGTTAGAAATATAGAGATAAATAGGGCTATTAATGATGCTTATCATTCTTATAAGCCAGATAATAGATATCCTATTACTGTACTTAATATAAGTGTAGATC
>CAJONL010000060.1 GCA_905235875.1 uncultured Bacilli bacterium | reverse complement strand
ATAAGAAGGTTTTTTATCTTTAACAGTAGAAATATACTTATATCCAGAATCTTCCTTTAAATATATATCATAAAACTTAGCATTTAAAACCTTTTCCCAGCTTAATTTAACACTTGAAGAAGAATTATTTAAAGCATAAATATTAGATGGCGCAGAAATACTAGCATAAGCATTATCAATAGCTGAAAAGAAAACAATAAAAAAAATGACAAGTAAGTATTTAATAGTTTTTATCATGCTCCACCACTTTCTAAAAATATAGTTATTAGTATATCATATAATAAGAAAATAACAATAGAAAAAAAATGTAAAATAATACTTTACACTCCATTTATTTTTTTAACTATTTCTTCATATACTCTCTTAGAATTATTATAATCATTAAACTTATAAAATTTATCAACCCTATTTTGATACTTCTTAGCCATTTTACAATCTTTTTCTAAAATATCTAAAATTGTATTTAATGAATCTTTATAGTTATAACAAACTGGTCCAAAACCATCATCTTCATAACTAAAATATCCTTCATTATATAAATGCCCTTTAAAGAATGTTTTTTTATCAAATTGTGTATATACAACTGGTTTTTTCATATAAGCAAAATCAAATGGTACTGATGAAAAATCTGATACTAATAAATTAGCTTCTTTAAAAATTTTTCCATAATCTGCAAAACCATCTATTACTTTAAATACCTCATTTTCTTTAAAATCTATGCTATTTCTCATATGTGATGGATGTACTAAAAATATTCCTGTATAACCTTTATTTTTCATTGCCTTAAGTAGTTTTTTATCATTTATAAGTTTATTATAAAATTTAAAGTAATCAGTATTTTTAAAGTTTTCACTATACTCTCTTATACCAGTCTTAACATTATTTTTACCAGATAATTCTTTTCTCCATGTAGGCATTATAGCAATTATGTTCTTAGAATCACTTGTTAAATTATCATATCTAGGGAAGCCTGTTAGTTTAACTACATCAGGGCCATACCCATAATCATTATTATTAACAATAGAATCATATTCCTTACTAGCAGCAGTAATGAAGATTGAAAAATCTTTTGAATAAGAATTTAACCAATCTGATATATCATCTTTTGTTATACCATGTTGCAAAAATACTAATTTATAATGGAATATATCTTGATAATACTTACAACTTTTACCAAAAGGATTATATACCCAAGCATCTGCTTGACTAGATATAACCGCTTTAGATAATAGAAAATAAAGTTTATATTTTAAAGAATTATATGGTAATACATTTCCTATTTTTCTCATCTTGTTATAATCTTCAGAGTTTTTATCTAATACAAAATACACCTCATTTTTATTATCATTTTTCACTATATACTTAAATAAATTCATACCATTATCATTAGCAGCCATTGTTCTATCTGAAATAAGCCATATATCTTTTCTTTTAAATATTTTAAATATAAAATATAAAATACGATAAATTTCTTGTTTAATTTTTAATTCTTTAATAAATGCAAAAAATATACGTATTTCACTTAATAATACCTTAAGATTACTTTTCTTGTTTATATATATTTTATTATTTTTACACCTTACATAATATCCATTATCAGTATAATAAGTAGGTAGTTTAGAACTTAATTTACCAAATACAGTAAAACTTGGAATAAGCTTTATTAAACTTTCGTTATACCTGATAAAAAATTCAATTTTACTATCATAAGTAATATCAAGTTTTAATTCAAAGCCTAAATTATGATAAACTTCTTTATTAAAAAAGTATCTTTTATATCTTTTTGTATCAAATAAATCAACTTTTTTTTCTTTTCCATCTACTCTTATAATAATATCATAATCACCTTTATCTATAATTGAATTAACCATACCTTTAAGTGCAATTTGTTTTTTATTTATACTCAAAGAAGTAATTTTTAAGACATTAGGATTAGCAATATTATATAAAATATTATCTTTGAAATAAATTTTCCCATCTTCATAAGATAAATATTTATCAAAATCATCTTTATAATTTTCTTTTAATATTAATTTTTTATAATCATTGGTTAATCTTTTTTGTTCTATTATTATTTCATCATCCATATATTTTAATATATCTTTGGAAATATTAATATATTTTTTTATAGTACTATCAGATATTTCACTAGGAATATTTTCTCTTACCCTCCATTGATAATCATAACAAATACAATATTGAACATATGGAATTACTTTTCCAAATTTTTCAATAGATAAATCTATTAAATACTTATAACAAAGCTTGGGAGTATCTAAATACCAAGCTCTATTTTTATTTTTAGTTTGTATAGCAGAAGATTCATTATATCTCTTTCTATATAAATATAAAGAACTTGCAATTATACCAAGTTTTAACTCTCTCATAAGAACTTGGGTCACAAACTTAACATCTTCAGAATACTTTAAATTAGTATCAAACCTTAAATCCCCTATTGCAGATTTTCTAATAAATGTAGAAGAACTACTTAGTTGTATATGATCATAAGAATCATTTAAATCAACAATCTTATCTTTATCAAATTTGTAATCAAGTATATGATATTTTTTTGAAGCCTCAAAAAACTTTTGCCTTACACCAATTACATCAACATCCTTATTGTTAGCAAACATTTTAAATACTTTATAAAATACATCTTTTTCCCATTTATCATCACTATCTAAAAAATTAATAATTTTACCATGAGCGTTATCAAGTCCTAAATTACGAGCACTAGATACCCCACCATTCTCTTTTTTTATATAAACAATATTATCAGGATATTTCTTTTTATATTTTAAACAAATATCTTCACTATTATCTGGTGAACCATCATTTACTAAAATAAGTTCTATATTATTAAACCCAATTGTTTGATTTATAACACTTTGTATTGTCTCTTCGAGATAGCTTTCAACATTATAAATTGGAACAATTACAGAAAACACAAATTTTTTATTCTTTTTCATTAAATACTACTCCTTTTTAAATTGACATTATTATACTATTTATAGCTTAAATAGTCAATAAAAATCTCTTTTTATAATATAAAAAAGATACATGTAATTTTTTACATTTATCTTTTCTTTAACCAATTGATACTTTTTAGTTTTTTATAATTTTATATCTAAGGCTTTTTTTATTACATCATCCATATCATAGTATTTATATTCAGCAAGTCTTCCGCCAAATAATACATTTTGTTCTTTAGATGCAAGACTTCTATATTTTTCAGCCAGTAAATTATTTTTATCATCATTAACTGTATAATATTTTTCCATTCCTTCTTCATAATCACTAGGATATTCATAAGTTACTACTGTTTTTTCACAATCAGTAGCTTCAAAATGTTTATGTTCAATTACTCTAGTATACTTTTGTTCACTACCTGTATAGTTTACAACAGCATTACCTTGAAAGTTTGGAGTATCAAGTGTTTTTGTATCAAATTTTAAAGATCTATATTCAAGTTTACCAAAACAATAATTATAATACTCATCAATTGCACCAGTATAAACTATTTTAGAGGCTAACTCTTCATAATAATCCCTTTTTGCAAAAAAATCCTCATTAAGTTTTACTTCAATACCATCAAGTATTTTTTCTACTAAATTTGTATATCCCCCGATAGGAATTCCTTGGTATTTATCATTAAAATAATTATTATCATATGTAAGTCGCACTGGAAGTCTTTTTATAATAAATGCCGGAAGATCTTTACAACTCCTATTCCATTGTTTTTCAGTATATCCCTTTATTAATTTTTCATAAATACTTCTACCTACTAAACTAATAGCTTGTTCTTCTAGATTCTTTGGTTCTTCACTT
>CAJONL010000059.1 GCA_905235875.1 uncultured Bacilli bacterium | reverse complement strand
TTCATCACTATATTCTTCTATATTCACATTACCGTTACTAATACTAAGCATATATCCTCTTGATGTAATAAAGTCATAATTTTCTATATCATTATTAGATTCTAGTTCTGATATCTTTATATTATCGAACTTATTACGTAATTCATTAAGAGAAGCATTAGTACAATATTTCTCTACAGTATATATCGTAGGAAACCAGTATTTATTGTTTTTATTAAAAAACCCGTCATACAGCGTTTTATACGGTATATGGTGTACTACTATACAGATATGTCCTAAAAACGCATATTTTACATTTATGAGGTGCCTAAGAAGGTCTGTAAAGGTCGTTATAGAACCACTATTACTGGATAAAACAGAGTTATCCATTTTTTCTATCTTTTTTTCAATAAATTTATTAAAAAATTCTGTTTTTAGTTGTAATCTAAATTCTCTTGTAAACCATTTATACTTTTCTTCATCTTCTTCTGTTACATATTTAATTACTGGAATATCTACTATTGCAGGATACTTATCTGTAGTAAATTTTTTAATTTGAGTATCTATGATAGATATAAAAGATTCGTACTGTTCTTTATGGTCTAAACAAGTTATCTTACCATTTATATCACTAACAAACAATGTAGCCGGTCTATTGTAAATAGCCTTATTAATAAAATCATACTTTATAGGATATACATAGCTCAATACCAATCTATCATTGTCTTCTGAACTAAGAATATCATCCATTAATTCAATTTCAGTCTTATTGACTTTATAGACATTAAAGTCTTTACTATTAATATCGTCTCCGTATACTACTTTATCATGAGTTACGTTAAATGGAATTATAAGTATAGAAATCATAACTACCAAATCTCCTTTGAATTAGATATTATATATGTGTATAGGGAGTATTAATTCCCTATTTTATACATAGATATTTTATAAGGAAAGGAGGAAATTATCTATGGAATATTCAGTTGGAAAGTGTCTTGATAGCTACGGATTTGAAGAGGGTGATGTTATAACCGATTATACCGAAAAATTCACTGTTATCAAGAAGAATGAAAAAATAGTAGGTGTAAATAAAAAGGTATACTACACTTACGACATCAGATGTGAAAGTACAGGTGAAGTATTTAAAGATCTTTCTAAAATTAAAGTATTTATTAAAGCTAGAAAGAAGCCTAAATACATATTTAAAGTAGGAGATTATCCTTTTGATTCTACCTGGAAAGTATTAAAAAAACATTCTTTATTATTTACTGAACCTGGATTGCCTGGTAACTTATACGATGTTAAGAATGAAAAAACAGGTTCTGTATTAAAATTACTTACAGCAAATGAAATTAAAAAACTTGTTGAAGGTAAGAATGTTGATTCTAAAAAGATAAGAGATAGAATAGAATACAATAAGACCTGGATAACAAGGTTGAATAAAGTATACTTGAAAAATTTAACGCCTTACAAATTGTAAAGAAGGTTTTATATATGAAAGGTAAAAAGAGCAAAAGAAGATATGAAGAAAACGAGCATATATTTGGAAAAAAGAATATACTGAAAATAACAAAATTCTTAGGACACGACAAACATGGAAGAGCAGTATATAACGCTAGAAATTTAACTACAAATACAGATCTGCTTGGTTTACGAAATAGGGATATAGATCGTATAGTAAATTCTGAAAAAGATGTACTAATCATAACAGTTGGTGATGAATATCATACACTGTCTGATTGGAACAAAGAGCTCGGTCTTAATAGACACGCTTTACAGGATTATCATAGAAGACATGATAAGAATGTAAGCGTTACAAGAGATAGAATAATAGAATTACTGGAGAAAAAATAATAATGATAACCGAAACAAATGACAAAAGATCTAAGTACAAAAGAGGTCAAAGAATAATGGCCGCTTCTGGAAATAGATGTCTGCTTATATGTAACGTTCACTCAACTCCAGATAAAAACAGAAGGAAATTGTATGATGTTATGTTTACTGACGATAATAGATGTATCCGTG
>CAJONL010000058.1 GCA_905235875.1 uncultured Bacilli bacterium | reverse complement strand
TATATATTTTTTTAACTGTTTTGCATCAGGTCCAAAAATTATCTTAAGTTGATCATCAATTTCAACTACTCCCTGAGCCCCTAACTTTATAATACCTTCTTTATTAGCTTTACTAATATCCTTAAGTGTTACTTTAAATCTTGACATTTCCATTTCAGTCTCTAATATATTATCTTTTCCACCCAAAAGTTCTACTAACTTATTAAATTCCAGTGCTAAATCTTTTCTATTACTCTTAACAATTGCAAAAGCAATTATTAAAAATACTACAATTATAAATACATATTGATACCATTGCATTTTACACACCTCTAGTAAATTATACTATAAAATTAAAAATATAACAATATTAATTGTCTAAAATTATCAAATTTGATATAATAAAAAAAGTAAAGGTGGTAGTAAAATGAAAAAACTAAGTTTTCAAAAAATCTTTTGCTTTGTTAGCTTTTTATTTATCTTATCGTGCTGTATCTTTTATGGCACTAGATTTATAAAACTATTTATTGCAAATGAAAAAGAAAAACGAATTGAAAAAGATTCACTTGTAAAAATTATTAAAGAAAATAATGAAGATAATTCCATTGCTGCTATTTCAGATAATTCTATCGCATCTTTAGCATATGGAAAAAATATAGATTATTCTAAATCAAGCATCAATAAATGGCTAAATGTAAATGATGAAATAGATAATTCCGGAATATTAGAAAAACAATTAAATGGCGTTGAAAAGTATCTTCAAAAAACTATAACATGTTTAGATAAAATAGATACTATTAGCAATCAGCCATGTAAATCTACAGATGATAGCAATTATCTTTCACTATTATCGACTATCGATTTTGCAAATATAGGTAACAAAAAAAGTTTTGTTATGAATGGAGAATATTTTTACTTAAATGATCAAAATAATGCAAATAAAGTTTGGTACATAACTGAAGACGAGAAAATATCATTAAGTAATGGTGATGACATAATCGGCATAAGACCAGTTATAACTATTAAAGCAAATATTGATTATATAGATGGTGATGGTACTAAAGATAATCCATATATAATAGAAAAAGAAAATGGGCTTTTTGGAAGTTATGTAAAATTAGGTAATGATATATGGCGCATTTATGAAAAAAATGATAGTTATGTTAAACTTATGTTAAATGATTACATTAAAACAAACGATACAATCGTAACTCATAATTATTCAGCTAATAATTCTTATCATGATGATACTGTATATGGAAGTTTAGCATATTACCTAAATAATACTTATTTAAATTCATTACCATATAAAAACTATATTAAAGAAAGAAATTGGTCAAATGGATATTATAATAACGAAAGTAATTACGATTATAATACATCTTTAAGTAAAGAAGTAAATACTAAAGTTGCTCTAATGAGTATTGGTAACATTTTCTTAAATCCTAATGTAGAAAATTATTTTACTATGACAGGCACAAGCAATAGAAGTAGTGTTATGTATACAATGCAAAAAAATAAAAAGATATATACTAAAAGTGTTCATTCAAAAATAAATATTGTTCCTACAATCAGTTTAGATACAGATATGTTAAAAAAAGGAAAGGGTACCTTAGAATCCCCTTACGAAATGGAGTAAAATAGTATGAGAAAGAAAAGAGTCAAAAAGAAAAAAAAATTAAATATTTTAACAATTGTTTTTGCACTAGCAGATATATTAGCTATATGTGGTTTTATCCTAATGTATGGACCAAATGATCATTTTCGTAATCTTTTTGTAACCACTGCTATGAAAACTAGAAATCATCAGTATTTTGCATCTATTTTCTATAGTGATGAAATGATAAAAAAAATCATGGATAATAATTATTTTGTTGAATTAAACGAAGATGTTAATTTGGATGATATCATAATTGATACTAGTGAAAAAAAACAATATAAAGATAAATATGAAGAAGAATTATTTACAAGAAATAATGAAAATGATTCTTTTAAAGTAATTGATGTAAAAGTAGGAAATGCTAAAGGTTATTTAGTAGCAATATATGAACCAGAGAAAGTTAGATTATTAAGAGCACCAAAATTTGATAATGGTACATTTGGAAAAAGAGTTATTGATATGTGTCAAGACTATAATGCATCCGTATGTATTAATGGTGGTGGCTTTGCCAATGGTCTAAGTAATGGTTCCGATATACCAATTGGATACGTTATCGATGATGGTGAAGTTTTAT
>CAJONL010000057.1 GCA_905235875.1 uncultured Bacilli bacterium | reverse complement strand
TGTATTAATATAAGCACTATAAGCATTAATTCCACTTGGTACAAATGCCATACTATTAGAAGTTAAAACTTCAAATTCAGTAGCGGAAGTTCCTCCGCCAAATATTGATGTATAAAGGTCTCCTTTAATAGTATTATCCTTTAGGCTATGAATAAAAGGAAGATAATCTTCACTTATTTTTAAATCAGTAATTTCACTAAAATCAGTATATGCTTCATCCATAATAACAATTATATTAGGAGATTTTGCCTCTTTTTTTAAATCAGATTTATAAGAGGATAATATTTTATTTACATTTTTTACACTATAACCATCAGGTTCTATTACTATTAAATCTTTTATACTTCTTATAAAGCATATAGGCATTCCTTTTTTTTGAAAAGATTCCTGAGGTTTATAATATTTAACTTTAATTTTCTTTTCAACTCTATCTATATTTATTCCAAATATAAATACTATTATTGTAACTATTGTTAGTAAAATTGTCATTAATCTTTTTCTTCCATTAAAGTAATTATTTTTTCCTAAGTATAAAATAAATGGAGTTAAACTAATAATTAAAAATACAGTAATAAACACGTTGTAATTCAATGAATATGAATATGCACTCATAACGTTCATAGCAGTTTTTGCATTTAGAATGTCTACTGCGAGAAAGCCTACTTCACGGAATTGTATTACATAATATTCTACTAGTGAAAAGATAATTGTTAGTGAGTTCAATGTCAAAATAGAGGCTTTAAAACTATTTGATATCGAAAACGCTATTAAAAAAATAATTGAGAGAACTCCTAGATTTATAATTATGTAAAAAATACTTCTTTTTACAGGATAAAAACTAAATATATCAAAAAGACTAAATCCTAGTGAATATTGAATTATAAATAAATTAAAAATTATAAATATTACACTTAGTATTATTGAAATTATAAAATTCTTTTTATTATTTAACTTAATCTTAGGTTTTATAAATAAACCAATTGAAAATAATACAAGTAACAAAAAAGGAAATATAATTCTAAATATAGAACTATTATTTTCATAAATATATAATTTATCAAAAAATAAGTATCCATAAAAAATAGTCATTAAAGCTATTAGTATTATTTTTAGTATTTTCTTTGAACTATTCAGTTCTATATATTTATTCATTCTCATGCCTCATTTCGTTTTTATTATAATATAAACTCCTTTTATTATCAATATTTTAAAAAAATATAAAAAAAGATATTTATATATAATAAATACCTCTATCAGGCTCTAGATATTGTTTAAGTCTTGCATCGTATGCTTCAATCATTTCTTTTTTAAAAGGCATTTTATATTTTTTTAATCCCATACTATCTAATAGAAATTTAGTAAAATATGGATTAAGCACTAAAATAGGACCAATTACATATGTTGCATAAAAATTATTCATTTTAATGCCTTCTTTTTCTTCATGAGGATTAAGTCCTGAACCTCTAATTGTTTTCATAAAATATTTTTTATTATCACCATAACTATGAGTAAACTGACTTTTAAATCCAACAATTTTTAACTTATTATATTCTCCTACATATAAGCAGTTAAATCTTTGTTTCATATATCTTTTTGCAGTAGTATTATATAGGCCTAAACATTTTATTTCATTACCTTTTTCATCAATTATTTTTTTACCAAATATTTCAAAAGCATTACCAGTTATTAAGAAATGTACTCCTTCATCTATCAATTCTTTTATTCTTTTCTTATATTTTTTTAATTTTTCAATTACTATTTCTTGACTTTTTTCTGTCATAGTTCCCATGTAAATTAAATCAGGTTTATTATTAACAAAGAAAGGAGTATCAGTTAAATGAGTATTAATTATTTTTGCTTTTTCTACTGTTTTTTCTAAGTATCTTATATTACCTAAATCACCATACAAATTACATATTTCAGGAAATAAGACTTCTATTTTCATTTTATTTCTTCCTTTCTTTTATTTCTTTTATTATTTTTTTCTTTACCTTTAGAGCTAAATCTAAAGAATCAGTTCCATATAATATAAATATTGTACTATCTTTATCATAATTCAATAGCTTAGTAGCTTCCATTTCATCTCTTGCTTCTTTTATTACTTTACTTTTTATTCCTGCGAGAAGTAATCTTAATTTGTAATCTTTATATCTTGGCCCACTTGCAATAATATTAGTGATCTCTTTTTTGTTTAAAAACTCAAAATCACAATCATATAACCAACATATATTTTCAGACCATTCTATCTCGTCATGAAGGCAGCTCATCATTAATAAAAATTGCTTATTTCCTTCGAACGTATTAGCATAATCTAGTGATCTTGTTATGCCTAATGCATTTTTTTCTTTTGATAAAAGCATTATTACTTTCTGATTTCCTACTACTTCTTCATTAAATCTAGTTTTCACTATATCTACTTCATCAAGTAATTTTTTTATTTTTTCTTTAGAATATCCAAGTTCAGAAAAAAGTGCTATTACTGAAATAACATTATAAATATTATGAATACCTTTATTTAATAATTTATAAGTTCCTTTATCCTTGTTATGCTTTACCTCAATTGTTAATTTATCTAAATCCACATTACATCCTTCATAATCATATTCGGGAGATTTAAAATCACAATTAGGGCAAAATGCTTTGCCAATATGATGATATCTTAAGTATTTATATTTTAACTTAGTATAGCACTTAGGACATATTTGCATATCATTTATTAAGTTAATATTTTCTTTTATATCTGTTTTCATCTTATCTATACCAAAATAAACTCTATCATTTTCTGGAGCAACATTACTACTTATTAAATCATCAGCATTGAGTATTAATTTTGTTTTCCTAGGAATATACTCTGTTAGAAGATTACTAATAAATTCCGGATGAGCATTTCTCATAATTGAATCTCTTGATAAATTTGTAATAATTAAATAGTTTGGCTTTAAATAGGGATATACTTTTACAGCAGTTCTTTCATCAATTTCAAAAGATGCTATTTCATACTTTTCTTTATTAAAAATATTTACACCATGTATTAAACTGGTAGAAATACCTGTATTTATATTAGAACCAAATTTATTATTTAGTACTTTCTTATTGTCTTTTTCTAACATATCATTTATTAAATTATTAACTGTGGTTTTACCATTTGTACCAGTTACTGCAATAATCTTTCTTGGCTTATTTATATACTTCAAAAAATTAGGGCACAATTTTAATGCAATTTCACCTGGAAAATTAGTACCTCTATGTCTTGTTATTTTTAAAGCTACAACTGATAATTTTGCTATCCATAATGCTATAAAAAATCTTATTTTTTTCATATCTTCAACTCCAATATTATGTTTTTATTTTATAACGATATATTTATTTTATCATAAATCATAATATTTTTCATTTATTTTATTTATATCTTCTATAGCTTTCTCAATTGCTTTTTGATATAGCTTATCAAAGTCATAGTTTATTGGTTTACCACTTACATCATAATATTTTATCTTGTGGTTTTTATTTAATAGATCAATATTTTTATTTTCCTTAAGAAACTTTTCTACACCTAATACTTTTTTTAATAAAGTTAAAGGGAACAAAAGATATAAATACTTGATTTTTTTATATAGAAAAATATTAAATATATAATACTTTGATATATTTTTTTCATCAAATGTTTTTTCATATGCATAATTAAGCATATTTTTTATATCTTTATTTAGTTTACCCTTAAATAGCTTTTTATTATCATATTTATTTAAAGGTATGTTATATTTTTCATCTACTAAATGGGCATCATAATAAGTTTCTAAAAAACTATGATTTTTTTTATTGTTTTTACACACTTTTGACATTTTTCTAACTAAAGGATGCATAGTATCATCTAAAGAAAAATGTATAATATGTCCATATAATACACCCTTTATTTTTTTGTCATTTAATAAACTATTCTTTTGAGCATAACTAAATAAATTATTCATAAATGTCTCCCTTATATCAAGTCTATGGGTTTTATACCTACACTTTGAGTACTTTGATAAATCTGGCCCAAGACTATAGGTTAATAAATAGTTTAAGTCTATATTTTTATCGTTTAGCTTATTATATATATCTTTAGCCATTATAGTGTGGCTTACATAAGATGGCATATTATCACTCCTTAATAGAAAAAAGATTACATAATGTAACCTTATTCTTGTCTTATAATTCCATAACCATTATTTTTTCTTTTATAAACTACTGCTACTTTATCAGAATCTATATCCTTGAACATGTAAAAGTCATGATTCAAAAGTTCCATTTGAAGAATAGCTTCTTCCTCATCCATTGGTTTTAATTCAACATGCTTTCTTTTTTCAATCATATCTTTGTTTTCTTCATCTATTTCAAAAGATTCTAAGTCAAAGTCTTGCTTAGTTTTATTTCTCTTATTTAAAAGTCTTGTTTTATTCTTTACTATTTGTCTTTCAAGTTTATCTATTGCTGTATCAATTGCAGAATAAAAATCTTGTCCTTGTTCTTCTACTCTTAGAGTACAATTAGTAAGTGGAATTGTTATTTCTATTTTTTGTTTTGGTCCTCTTACTTTAAACAAAATATTACAATTTACTTCATCTTTTTTCTCAATGTACTTTTCTAATTTTGCAATTTTTTCATTTGCATAACTTTTCATTGATTCAGTAATTTCGGTTTTTTCACCACGAATATTTATTTTCATAATATCTTCCTCCTAGTTGTATTTTACCATAAATAAGTAATTAATCCAATTAAATATTTTTATATGTTAAAATTTTCATGAAGATGCATTTTCATAATTTCATTTCATCAATTTTAAAAATGCTTCCTTATGAAAATTATTAATACTTCTTACTGAATAAGTTCTTTGTGGCTTACCATATATTGAAAAATTCATACTATATGAAATATAACTTAAACTTTGTTTTTGAAAATATATTCTGATTATAATCTCAGTCTCATAATCATTTAACTCCTTTTTAGCGCATAATTCCCTTAGAGCAATTTCTGAAGAAGGTAATTTTAACAAACTACTTAATCTTTTTGGCATCTAAATCATCCTTTACTACTATATAATTCATATATACTGCCATTGACACTCCGAGTATAATGCATAGAAACACACTTATTTCAATACTTGGAATTAATGCTGTTATTACATAAAACAAAGTCCAAGTAAATGTTGTACAAGTAATTGTTGAATTTAAATGAAATGTTTCACCTAAAAATGATCTTGTGAAGAAAAATCCTATTAAGAAGAAAGATAATTCAGGGAATGCATCATTAAACATAGCAATTACTACTACTCCTGCTGTTTGTATTAATTGAAGAGGTATAGTTATTCCATAAAATATTATGTTTTCAAATAGTTTTTCCAAGTCCTTTGCTTTTTCAGAAGCAAAATAATCTATACTTTCAGTATTATTAAACCATATCCCATTTTTTCTCTTTTTTTTATTTTTTTCTTTCTTGTTTTCTTTTTTCACCTTAACCTCCATCTCAAATAGATAAGGGCCCTATCATCTATTTGACTTATTAATTATTTTACTAATTTAGCAGCTTTTTTAGCTAATTTTTTTGCAAATTTGCTTTCGTTTTTGAATTCACC
>CAJONL010000056.1 GCA_905235875.1 uncultured Bacilli bacterium | reverse complement strand
TTAATGATAATTCTTGTAATAGCTGGGCAAATTAACGAAGTTCCAATAAATTAAAAACTATGAAAAAGAGGAGTAAACTTGTAGTTTATAGAGAGTCTATGGTTGGTGGAAATAGATAATAAAAAGTTTACGGGTAGCTTTGGAGTTTATTATTTGAAATAGCAGTAAAATAATACGGTTTATAGCGTTAAATATAAAGAGGTTTATTAGATAAACAAATTAAGGTGGTACCACGGAAATATTTCGTCCTTTGGTTCTGCCTTTTTAATTTATAAAAAAATATAAATAGAGATAGAGAAAAACATAGAAAAGAGGTATAAAGATGTTAGAAAGTAAATATAACCATAAAAAAATAGAAGAAAATAAATATAATACATGGTTAGAAAAAGGATATTTTAGAAGTGGTGATAAAGAAAAAGAACCATATTCTATAATCTTACCACCACCAAATGTAACAGGTAAGCTTCACTTAGGACATGCTTGGGATACAGCTATTCAAGATATTATTGTAAGATATAAAAGAATGGATGGTTTTGATGTATTATGGCTTCCTGGAATGGACCACGCAGCTATTGCAACAGAAGCAAAAGTTGTAGAAAAATTAAAAAAAGAAGGAATAGATAAATACGAATTAGGACGTGAAGGATTCTTAGAAAAAGCCTGGGAATGGAAAGAAGAATATGCAAAAAATATAAGAGCACAATGGGCAAAACTTGGACTTAGTCTAGATTATGAAACAGAAAGATTTACCCTAGATGACGTAGTATCACGTGCAGTAAAAAAAGTATTTATAGATTTTTATAATAAAGGTTTAATCTATAGAGGAGAAAGAATTATTAACTGGGATCCAGAAGCAAAAACTGCTCTTTCTAATGAAGAAGTTATCTATAAAGAAGTAAAAGGAGCATTTTATCATATTAAATACTTCCTCGAAGATGATAAAGATACATATTTAGAAATAGCTACAACTCGTCCTGAAACACTTCTTGGTGATACAGCAGTAGCAGTAAATCCTAAAGATGAAAGATATAAAAAATATGTTGGTAAAAATGTAATATTACCACTTCTTAATAAACCAATTCCAGTAATTGAAGACATTCATGCGGATCCTGAATTTGGAACAGGATGTGTTAAAATAACTCCAGCTCATGATCCTAATGACTTCGAAGTAGGGAATAGACACAATTTAGAAAGAATTAATATTTTAAATGAAGATGCAACTTTAAATGACTATTGTGGTAAATACGAAGGATTAGATAGATTTACTGCTAGAGAAAAAATAGTTGAAGATCTAGAAAAAGAAGGATTATTAATTAAAATAGAAGAAATAAAACATAACGTAGGACACTCTGAAAGAACAGGTGTAATGATAGAACCATATCTTTCAAAACAATGGTTTATTAAAATGAGACCACTCGCAGACCGTGTTCTTGAAAATCAAAAAAATAAAGATAAAAAAGTGAATTTTGTACCAGAAAGATTTGAAAAAGTAATGAATCACTGGATGGAAATAACTTATGATTGGTGCATATCAAGACAACTATGGTGGGGACATAGAATACCAGCTTGGTATAAAGGTGATGAAGTTTATGTTGGAGAAAATGCACCAGAAGGTGAAGGATGGGTACAAGATCCAGATGTTCTAGATACATGGTATTCAAGTGCACTATGGCCATTTGTAACAATGCTTTGGCCAGAAGATTCAGAACTTATGGAAAGATATTTTCCAAATGATGTACTAGTAACAGGTTATGACATCATTCCATTCTGGGTAAATAGAATGACATTCCAATCACTTGAACTTACAGGGAAAAGACCATTTAAAGATTGCCTTATCCATGGACTAATCCGTGATAAAGATGGAAGAAAAATGTCAAAATCATTAGGTAATGGTGTAGATCCTATGGATGTAATAGAAGATTATGGTGCAGATGCCTTAAGATATTTTTTAACAACTAACAGTAGTCCAGGAATGGATTTAAGATATGATGAAGAAAAAGTAAAATCTAGTTGGAACTTTATAAATAAACTATGGAATGCCTCAAGATTTGTACTTATGAATATCGAAGATTTAAAAGAAGTAGATTATTCAAACCTATTCTTAGAAGATAAATGGATACTTACTAAGCTTAATAAAACTATTAAAAATGTAAGAGCTAATATGGAAAAATATGAACTTCAAAATGTAGGTAGCCAGCTTTATAAGTTCATTTGGGAAGACTTCTGTGATAATTATATAGAGCTTTCTAAGAAAAATATAGATAGATTAGAAACAAAATCAGTGCTTCTAAAAGTACTTACTAGTATTATCAAAATGCTACATCCTTTTATGCCATATGTAACAGAAGAAATATATCTAAATCTTCCAATTAAAGATGAAGAAAGCATCATGATTAGTTCTTATCCAAAATATAATGAAAATGAAATATATAAAGATGAAGAAAAATTACTTGATAAAGTAATCGAAGATATTACTAATATTAGAAACTTAAAAGTAACAAATAAAATTACAAAAGCTGCCAAAGTTAAAATAGATACTGAAGAAGAACTTAAAAACATTTATATTAATAGTTTAAGAATTAATAAAGAAAATCTATTATTAGATGATATTTCTAATTTAATAGAATATAATTATAAATCAAATAACATTAATATTTCATACTTCGAAAAAGGTGAAGAAGAAAATAAAGAAAGTATAATGAATGAAATTGAAACACTTAAGATATCTATTGCAAAAAGAGAAAAATTATTAAGTAATGAAAACTACACAAGTAAAGCACCTGAAAAAGTAGTAGAAGCAGAAAGAACTAAATTAAAAGAAGAACAAGATAAATTAGAAATACTAAAACAAAAGTTATAATAAAAAGAACTGATTTTTTAAATTTTAAATCAGTTCTTTTTCTTTTCATCAATTCGACTAAAATTAGTAATATGTTTTTTATTAAACTTAACTAAATCTTCAGAAGTTATTTTTAAACTATCATCATAATTATTTATGTTATTAGCAAATTTATCAATAGTAGAAACTTTAACATCAACTTTTTTATTTTCAATTTGATTCAAATAAGAAAGCGTAGTTCCAAGTATTTCAGCAAATTTTTCTTGAGATAATTTATATTTTTTACGATAATACTTTAAGTTAATAGCAAGTATATCCTTTAAACTCATAAC
>CAJONL010000055.1 GCA_905235875.1 uncultured Bacilli bacterium | reverse complement strand
GTGAAACTCTAGTCAACATATTTACACAGCTTCATACAGGAGCTAAGTTCGATAGTTCTGGTGAGACAGGATATAATACATCTGGTGGTATGAATGGTGTTGGTGCTAAAGCAACTAATGCGCTTTCATATTTTTTTAATGTAAGTTCTGTTAGAGATGGTAAAGAAGCAATCGCAATTTTTCAAAAGGGTAAAAATACTTTTTTTGATATAAGAGATTGGAAAAATCAAGAGCATCCTCATGGAACTAAAATTGATTTTATGCCAGATCCAGAGATTTTTAAAGAAGGTATTACTTTAGATTATAAAGATTTAAAAAATACTCTACAAGAATTAGCTTATCTATCACCTGGACTAGTTTTTCATTTACAGTATAAAGATAAAAATCCAGAAGATATAACTTCCAATAGAGGTATATTAGATTATATAGATGATCTAAATAAAAATAAAGAAGTAATTACTTCAGTATTTTCAGCTGAAACATCAGAAGATCGTATTGGAGTCAAAATTGCTATGAGTTATAATTCAACTTATAGTGATACATATAAACTTTATACAAATTCTATTCCTAATACTGGCGGTACTCATTTAACTGGTTTTAGAACAGCTTTAACACAACAAATTAATGAATATGCAAGAGATAATAAACTTCTTAAAGAAAAAGATTCTAATATTACTGGAGATGAATTAAAAGAAGGATTAACTCTTGTTTTAAGTTTTATTATGCCAGATCCAGTATTCTCTGGTCAGACCAAAGAAGTTCTTTCCAGTAGCGAAGCACGAACAATAGTTCAAAGACTAGTTGCTAAAGAATTAAAAATTTGGCTTGATAGTCATCCAAAAGACGCAAAAGCAATTATTGAAAAAGCATTACTTGCGCGCGCCGCTCGTGAGAAGGCTAAGAAGGCGAAGGAAACGGTTCGTAAACAAGATACAAAGAAGAGAACAGTTCTTCCTGGTACTCTTGCAGATGCTAGTTCAAAAAATAGATCAGAATGCGAAGTGTTTATCGTTGAGGGAAAATCTGCGGCTGGCAGTACCAAGGAAGCCCGCAATCGTAATACTCAGGCAGTGCTTCCTGTTCGTGGTAAAATTTTAAATGTATTAAAAGCAGATCTTCATAAAGCTATGCAAAATGCAGAAATTAGTTCTATGATTGATGCTTTTGGACTAGAAGTTAAAGATGGTAAAATTATTGTCGACGAATCTAAACTTCGTTATGGCAAGATTATTATCACCGCAGATGCTGATGTTGATGGTAGTCATATTCGAGTTCTATTCCTTACTTTTATCTGGAAATTTGCTCCAGAATTAATAACTAAGGGTTATATATATGCTGCGGTTCCTCCTCTTTATAAGGTAACTGTAGGCCAGAATATTATGTATCTCAAAGACGACGCCGCACTTGAATCATATCGTAAAACTGCTAAAAAATCTTTCGATCTTGGTCGTATGAAGGGTCTTGGCGAAATGGATCCGCATGAAATGGCTGAAACAGTTATGAATCCTGAAACAAGAACTCTTAAACAAATTACAATGGATGATATAACTGAAGTTGCAAAAACTTTTATGGGTCTAATGGGAGAGGCTGTTGGTCCACGTAAAACATTCATTGAAACTAATGCATGGAGAGCTAATATTGATGCATGATTATATATACTGATGGAAGTGCCAATCCTAATCCTGGCCCTGGTGGATATGGTATTGTAATACTTGATAATAATGAAAATTTATTATATACTATATCAAGACATTTTAATCATACAACAAATAATGAAATGGAATTAAAAGCTATTTTAACCGCTTTTATTCTTTATGGTACAAAAAACAAAGAAGAAATTTCTACGATTTATACTGATTCAGAATATTCAAGAAAAACATTTACAGAATGGATGTTTACTTGGGCAAAAAATGATTGGTTAAATTCTAAGAAAAAAACTCCAGAAAATATCGGAATTATAACAGATTTTTATTGGATATGGGAAGCTGGTTATCGAATTAATATTGAGAGAGTTCCAGGTCATTCTAATCATAAATGGAATGATTTGGCAGACTCTCTTGCTGGAGGAAAAGAAAAAACTTATATAGATAAAGATTTTAATAATTTATTAGAAAATAAAATTAAAATATTGCAAAAAGAAGGATTGTTATAATGGAAAATATAATTCAAACACCAATTATACCAGAAGTTGAACAAAGCTTTCTTGATTATAGTTTAAGTGTTATTACTGATAGAGCATTACCTTCTGCAGAAGATGGACTTAAACCAGTAGCAAGACGAATCCTTTATGATATGTTTGATAAAGGATATATGAATAATAAAAAATTTGTTAAGTGTGCGCAGCCTGTTGGTGATACAATGGGTAGGTTTCATCCGCATGGTGATTCCAGTATTTATGGAGCATTAGTGTGGTTATCTCAACCTTGGAATAT
>CAJONL010000054.1 GCA_905235875.1 uncultured Bacilli bacterium | reverse complement strand
TATGATAAAGGGCTTACTAAGTCTAGAGATGGCTTTGTATCAAAACTTGTTAATATTACTAATAAATATAATAAGATAACTGAAGAGTTTTTCTATGAGCTTGAAGAAATACTTATAATGGCAGATATTGGAGTTAATACTGTTATGGATTTTATGGATAAACTTCGTTTAAGAGTTAAAAAAGAAAAAATAGAAGATCCTAAAATGCTTAAAGAAATAATTGTAGATGAGCTTTTTATTATATATGTAGATAATGATATTATAGTAAATAAAATTAATTATAGTGATAAAGGGCCTACTGTTATTTTATTTGTCGGAGTAAATGGAGTTGGTAAAACTACATCAATAGCTAAAATTGCAAGCAAAGAAAAAGATAAAGGTAAAAAAGTACTTTTAGTTGGAGCAGATACTTTTAGGGCAGGAGCTGTGAAACAGTTAGAAAATTGGGCAGAAAAAATAGGATGTGATTTCTGTGGTGATGAAGCTCTAAAAGATCCCAGTGCAGTAGTTTATAATGGATTAAAAAAAGCAACTGAAGAAGACTTTGATATAGTTTTAATAGATACAGCAGGACGTCTTCATAATAAAGTAAACTTAATGAATGAACTAGATAAAATAAATAGGGTAATAGGTAATTTTATACCTGATGCTCCTCATGAAACACTTTTAGTAATAGATGCTACTACTGGTCAAAATGGAATTAGTCAAGCAAAATCTTTTAAAGAAATAACAAATATTACAGGAGTAATTCTAACTAAACTTGATGGTACTGCTAAAGGAGGAATAGTACTTGCGATAAAAGCAGAAACTAATCTTCCAGTAAAATATGTAGGACTCGGAGAAACAAAAGATGATCTAAGAGTATTTGATATAGAAAAATATATATATGGTTTATTTAAGGATATGATAAAGTGAAAAAAGAAATTTATATAACAATTTTATATGATTATTATGAAAGTTTATTAAAAGAAGACGATAAAAAATATTTTAAAGACTATTATTTTGAAAATTTATCACTTTCTGAAATAAGTGAAAATAATGATATTTCTAGAACTGCTATTCATAAAAGGATAAAAAAAGTAGAACAAACACTAGAAAGTTTTGAAAGTAAATTAAAATTATATGACAAAGAAAAGAAAATAATGAGTTTAATAAAAGATGAAGAATTAAAAGAAAAAATAAAAAATATTTTAAATAATTAATATGGAGGCAATTATGTATTTTAAAAAACTAGAAGGAGAAAAAATATATCTTGCACCAATGATGGTGGAAGATGCTAAAATATTTTGTAAATGGCTTAATGATCCTAAAGTTACAGATGGCATTAATAAAACAAAAGATGTAACTACTATTGAAAATGAAATAGAGTATTTAGAAAATGTAACTAAAAAAGGTGAATATGCATTTAGTATAGTAAAAAAAGATGATGATACATTAATAGGAAGTTGTTCAATTCATCAAATTGATTTTCCAAATAGAGCAGGAACAGTTGGTATCTTAATCGGAGATGAAGAAAATAGAAGTAAAGGCTATGGAACTGATGCTTTAAAAGCACTATTAAACTATGGTTTTAATGAGTTATGTCTTCATAATATTCAGCTCGGAGTATACTCTTTTAATGAAAGAGCTATAGCTTGTTATAAAAAAGTAGGATTTAAAGAAGTAGGAAGAAACCGTGAAGTAAGATTCCATAACGGAAAATGGTATGACGGAATACTTATGGATATTTTAGATAGAGAATTTAAAAATTAAGAGGTAATTATGAAAAAAGTACTTTTTGCAACAAAAAATAAAAGTAAAGTAAACCGTTTTAGAGAAAAACTTTTAGAAAATGATATAGAACTAATATCGCTTTCAGATATAAATTTAGATATAGATGTAAATGAAAATGGTAAAACTGCTATAGAAAATGCTTTAATCAAAGCAAGAGCATACTTTAAAGAAACTCATATTCCTACAATGGGAATGGATGATAACTTATATTTAGAAGGCGTTCCAGAAGACAAACAACCAGGAGTTTTTGTAAGACGTGTTAATGGAAAAACTCTTACTGATGAAGAAATGATAAAGCATTATATAAGTTTAGTAAACGAGTATGGAAAAGAAGGAAAACTTGAGTGTAAATATGTATATGGTTTAGCAATTATAAATAGTAATGGAAAAGAAAATACTTATTCCTGGAGTAAAGATAACTTTTATATGGTAAATACTCCAAGTAATACAATAAATGAAGGGTATCCATTAAATTCTATATCAAAATATAAAAGTATAGATAAATATTTTACTGATATTACTTTAGAAGATAAGAAAAAAATAAAAGTAGATGAATCTTTTGTTATAGATTTTATAGTAAAAAGTTTATAGAGGTGTTTATGAATAAAGAAAAATCATGTGGTGCAGTAGTTATTAATAGTGAAAAAGAAATACTTTTAGTTAGAAGTATCAAAGGTTATTATGGCTTTCCTAAAGGACATGTAGAGAAAAATGAAACAGAAATAAAAACTGCTCAAAGAGAAGTAAAAGAAGAAACTAATATTGATATTGAAATAATAAGTTCTAAAAAATTTATTCTAACTTATAAAATGGATAATAATATAGAAAAAGATGTAATTTTATTTCTTGCAAAACCAATTAATTATAACTTAAAACCTCAAGATGGTGAAATATCTGATGTTAGATGGGTAGCAATAGATAAAGTAGATTCATATTTTGAATTTGATAATATCAAAGAATTATGGAATAAAAAAATTAAACCAGAAATATTAAGAATAATAAGAGAAAAATAATGATGAATAATAAAGTAAGTTTAAGAAGACTAAAAGACTCTATTAATGATTATAAATTACTTGAAAAATGGTATAAAGAAGAAAAAATTTATAAAAGTTTTGAACAAAGAAAATTAAATTTAAAAGAAATAAAAGAAAAGTATTATCCTAGAACTTTTAATGATTCTAAAGTACCAGTATTTATGATTTTATATAATGAAAAACCAGTTGGTATAATTCAGTATCAACTAGTAGATGAAGTTAATAAAAAATTATATAAACTAAAAGATAATAATATATATGAAATAGATATATTTATCGGAGAATTAAACTTACATAATTTAGGAATAGGTACTAAAAGTATTAATCTTATAATAAATTCTTTAAAAAAAGAAAAGGATATAAATTTATTTGTTATGTGTCCTTTAAAAAGTAATTTAAATGCAATAAGATGTTATGAAAAATGTGGTTTTAAAATAATAAGAAGTTTTAAAACTAATGATACAATAGGAAATATAAAAGAATATTTATTGATGATTAAAAGGTGATATGACATATGAAAAAAATAGGTAAAAATAATAAAATATTTAAAACTAAGGATTATAAAAATGATTCTTACATGTTTTACTTAATAGAGAAAAATTTTCCTAGTCCAGATCTAATGCTTTATAGTGATGAAGAAAACTATGTAGTATGCCGCGGAGCTATTGGTGTTCCTACTTGGATATGGACAAAAGATAATATTGATAAAGATAAAGTATTAGAAATAGAAAAAGTGATGAATTTATACTTAACAGATAATAAAAAAGATAATTTTACATGTAAAAAAGAATTATATAATTATTTAAAAGATAGTTATAGTCCTTTAAATAAAGAAGATTATTTTGAAATGGGATTTTTAATATGTAATAAAGTAAAAAGTCCTAGAAAAACAGATGGTCATTTTGAAAAAGCAAGTAAAGTAGACTTTGATACTTTAATAGATTATTATTATAAACATACTATCGAGGTAAGAGATGTAATGGACTATACTATAGATGAAGTAAAAGATAAGATAAAAAGAAAACTAGTTGATAATAATATATATGTTTGGAAAAACAAAAATGATAAAATAGTTTCTATGGTTTTCTATGATGTAATGGATGATAAAGCAAAATTATCTGGTGTTTTTACTCCTAAAGAAGAAAGATGTAAAGGATATGCTGCAAATCTTATATATGAAGTAACTAAAGAAATATTAAATAAAGGATTAGTACCACTTCTTTATACAGATTATAGTTATAAACCATCTAATATTGCATATCAAAATGTTGGCTTTACTGATGAAGGGGTTTTAATAAATTTTAAATGTAAAAAAAGATAAAGAGGTGATAATATGAAAAGAAAGCAAATATTAAATGAATATTATGAAAGCATCGACGAGGATTCAAGGCTTATACGAGATAAAAGACATAGTATAGAATTTTTAGTAACTCAAGAATACATTAATAAGTATTTAAAAGAAAATTATAAAATCTTAGAAGTAGGAGCAGGAACAGGCAGATATTCACTTTTATATGCATCTAAGGGATATGATGTTACTGCAGTTGAATTTGTAGATCATAATGTAGAAATTTTAAAAAGCCATATAACTGATGATATGAATATTAATGCCATGCAAGGTGATGCAGTAGATTTATCAAGATTTGAAGATAATACTTTTGATATGACTTTAGTATTAGGACCTTTATATCATTTATATGAAGATGATGATATAAATAAGGCTATTAGCGAAGCAATCAGAGTAACTAAAAAGGGAGGTGTTTTAATGATTGCCTATATTACAAGTGATGGAGTATTTGCTGATTGGGCAATTGATCATTTACTTGATGGTAGATTAAAAGACTACTCAGAAAATTATAAACTATTAAGATATCCTGAAGGAATATTTGCTCCATTTTACATATCAGAGTTTAATAAAATAATGGATAAACATCCTGTTGATCATTTACATGATGTAGC
>CAJONL010000053.1 GCA_905235875.1 uncultured Bacilli bacterium | reverse complement strand
TTTAATAAAATGCAAATATTTTTTTTGTTTTTACTATTTCTTTATTCTTTCACCTTTTATATTATAATACTTAAAGAAGATATCTGTAGCATTTTTTATAGTTCTCATGTTTACTAAACTCTTATTATTTGAATTTTTACTAGATATATCAGGAAATGATCCTGCAATAGAAAGTACAGGTTTATTACTAGGCATATATCCTACAAAATTATTACTAATACTCGGTGCATCCATTATACCATCACTATTTAAATCAACTAAAGACTCACTAGTACCTGTTTTACCACTTGGATTATATTTTTCATCTATATAGCCAACACCTGTACCACTTGTCATTACCTTTCTAAATCCTTTTCTTACTCTATTTATGTATTTTTCTTTTACATCAAGTGTATTAAGCAAAACAGGACTTGCTTCCTTAAATTTATTATTATCCTCTATTTCTTTTATAAATCTAGTTTTATATCTATTACCACCGTTAGCTATTACAGAAATATATTGAAAAAGCTGCATAGTAGTATAAGTATCATATTGACCAATAGAATAATTTATTAAAAGATCACCTTGTCTATTTGTACTTTTATAACCATCTTCTTCTTTAGGAAAATCAAGTCCAGTTTTAACTCCTAGTCCATATCTATAAAACATATTTCGGTATGTATCAAAACTATTAGGATTTATTTTTAATTTTTTAAATGGACTATAGTTAAAACCTCCTACTTTCATAGCAATTTTATATTGATAAACATTACTTGACATAGCTAATGCATCTAAATCATTTATATATCCAAGAGGTTTCCAAGAACACTTTGGTGGTAAATTATATAAATAAATACAATTGTCATAAGCATAATCACCTATTTTTATTTTTCTAGTTGTATATCCTACCATAATACTAGCACCTTTTACTACGCTTCCTGGTGTAATAGTAGATAAAAAAGTACTTTCTGGTATATCATAAAACTTATATTTTCCTTTTTTCAGAACTATTTCCTTTCCATTTACTGAGTATATTTCTCCATTATTTGGATTACCTAAAACTAAATATATTTTATTAAAATAATCAGTATTTATTTCATTCTTAGCTTTTTTAAGTTCAGACTCTAACATATCATCTATTTCAGATTCTAAATCTATGTCTAAAGAAAGCTTAATATCTTTACCTTTTTCACCCTTTTCAATTAAAACTCTTTTACCATCCTTTAAGATTTTATATTTATCTTTTTTTCCTCTTAGTATAGATTCATATTCCTTTTCTAAGCCAGATATACCAACTCTATCATTTAGTTTATAACCATCTTTTAAATACTTTTTCAAATCCTCTTTAGGAATACCAGATTCATAAGAAGATATACTACCAAAAATAGATTTTAATTTATCCTTATATGGATAATATCTATCCCACAATAGTTCTCCTTTAAAACCATTTAATTTATCTTTGTTTTGATTAAAATATAAAAATTCACTACTTGTTACATTACTTTTAATAACTTTAGTACTATAAAAATACCCTTTATTCATTAAATAATAAATATAAGCTGCTTTTATATCATCTTTTTTCATCTTTTTAATATCAGAATCTTTAATTCTTTTTATTTTCAATTCATATATATCATTTTCATCTATTTTTCTATTTTCTAATAGTTTATACTCTTTATCAGTTATTAATTTATTTGTTTCATCGCCCTTTATTAATATATAAAACTCTCTTTTATTTCTATCTTTTATATTGTTGTAATCTATATCTATTATATTAGCTATTTTATAAGCACTTTTTATTTCATCTAAATAACTTATATTATTAGGCTTTTTATAAACTATACTTCGTACTACTTTATTATCTACTAAAACTTTTCCATTTCTATCAAGTATTCTTCCTCTCGGAGTACTTTCACCATAGTATGTTATATCACTTTCATTATTTAGTTTCATTTTATAATATGAACCCATATATATATTTAGATATAGTATTCTTAAAACAATTATTAAAAAAGATATAATTAAAAATATTTTTATAATTAAAATTCTAGTATTCTTCATATTATTAGTCTTTACATATTTTATAAAAACTTACATATATTTTAATGGTGATAAAATGTATAAAAATATAATATTAAGTTATGTAAATAATCTCACTAAAAATGACTTATATAGTTTTAGAAACAATAATAGTATAAACGCTACTGATCAAGATATAGATATAGTATATGAATCTCTAAAAAAATATAGAAATGATTTTTTTAATGATCCAAATAAATATATAGAAATAGTAAAAAGTAAAGTATCTGAAAATTGTGCTATAGAAATTGATAAGTATTATAATAAATATAAAAAAGTGCTAGAAAAATAGCACTTTTTATTTATTATTTATTAAATATATTTTTTTGTCTGAAGAATAAATATACTGAACCAAGAATCATTGAAATTCCTACAGCTATACCAGCATAATTTCTCTCAGCACCTGTATTTGGAATAACAACTCTTTTAACTATTGTCTTAGTACATTCTTTTTCATATACTTCTTTAGTTACTATATTATTATTCTTACCATAATATGTATTATTTTCTATTTTACATGATGGATTACATTCATTATTATAAACTTCTTCTGTTACTATGTTACCATTCTTAC
>CAJONL010000052.1 GCA_905235875.1 uncultured Bacilli bacterium | reverse complement strand
ATCCTCTTATCATTCTATTGTTATTCTTTTATTCATTGACTTATATTATTCGGTATATGCCATATCATTTTCTTTTAAATTAAATAAACTGCCATAATAACTCAAAACAATCGAGTACTTACTAAAAATAAAAGATGAATAATTTTATTAAATTATTATTCATCTTCTTTATATTTATTTTCTTTTATTTTTTTCACCTTTTAGAGTATCATAATTTTCTAAAAGGTTACCATTAATAGCATTTAAAATTGATTTTCTTTTTTTATTTTCTTCTATAGCAATATTTATTAAATTTTCTATTAACTCCTCTGGATTAATCTTTTTATTCATCCATAAATATAGAGCTAAATCACCTGGTATAGTATTTATTTCATTCACATATATTATTCTTTTTTCATAGTTAATTAAAAAGTCAATTCTTGCTACTCCGGATGCATTAATAACTTTAAATGTATCTAAAGCATATTTTTTTAAATCTTCAATCATTTCTTTAGAAACTAATTTTTCAACTTTTTTCTTTATTTTTCCTTTATTATACCCTTCAACATATTTTTCTTTAAATGAATAAAAGTCTCCAACTGCATTAATTTCTTCAATATCAGAAACAGTTTGTTTTTCATAATTTCCCATTACACTGATATTTACTTCTTTTAAATTTTCTATACCCTCTTCTATTAATATCTTTCTGTCAAACTTAATAGCTTCTTTTATACCACTTATTAATTCTTTTTCGTTATTTGCTTTAGTTATACCAATTGATGAACCTAAAGAAGCTGGTTTAATAAAAAGTGGATAACTTAATTTTGATACTTTTTTTAATACTTCTTTTTTATTTTTTTCAAACTCATAATCATAAAACCAAACATAATTACAAACTGGAATATTATTTTGTTTTAATATATCCTTTCCAATTACTTTATCTTGACCTAGAGCACTACCTAATACACTTGAACCTACATAAGGTATACCTATCATATCAAGATAACCTTGAATAGATCCATCTTCCATATATTTACCATGTCCTAAGGGAAGAATAACATCAAGAGCACATATTGCTCTTTTAAGTATTCCTTTAGTTTCTAATACAAAGGCATTCCCTTTTTTAGTAAGTTCTACTTTTTTAGCATATCTTTTTACTAAAGCTATATCTCTATAATTTAAAATATTTTTTAAATGTTCTCCAGTATACCAATTATTATTTTTATCTATATAGATTGGTACTACTTTATATTTATTTTCATTTATATAAGCCATTATATTACAAGCAGAAATGATACTTATTTCATGTTCAGTTGATTTTCCACCAAATATAACACCAATATTCATTCTCATTTATATCTCTCCTTTAATGTAAAGTATACACCTTATATATATTTAAAGGCAAGAATTTAAATAATATCTTTACTATTTTACACTATATCATTTATTATTTTATCAAAACTAATAGTATCTACATCATACCATTTCATATCATTAAATTGATTATTAAAAAAAGTATATTGTCTTTTAGCATAATGTCTAGAATTTTGCTTTATTTTATTTATAGCTTCTTCTAGTGATATTTCATTTTCAAAATATAAATATAATTCTTTATATCCAATAGCAGTATTAACTGCTCGCGTATTTATATTTTTATCATATAAATCTTTTGCTTCATCAATTAACCCATCATTAATCATAAAATCTACTCTATTATCTATAATTTCATATAATTTTTTTCTATTACGAGTAAGTCCTATTAACTTAAAATCATATAATTTTTTATTTTTATTATCATTTCCATCAAAAGTATAATCATATAGTAAGGCCTTTATATAAAGACCAGTACCTCCAACTATTATAATATTTTTATCTTTATTTTTTTCTAAAAGTTCTCTTCCAAGTTTTTGATAATTATAAGCATTAAAATCTTCAGTTACGCTTACTATATCGAATAAAAAGTGAGGAATACCTTCTTTTTCTTCTTCTTTTATTTTAGCAGTACCAATATTTAATTCTCTATATATTTGCATACTATCAGCATTTATTATAATACTATTGCCTAATTTTTTTGCCAAAAGAATACTAACCATCGTTTTTCCTACTCCTGTAGGACCTGTTATTACATATATCATATTATTTTTTCCTACCTTTAAATTTATAATCATAATAATTATAATCGTTATTAAAATTAATTTTATGTTCTTTAATATTGCTAAAACCAATAATATTTTCAAAAGATTCTTCTTTATTTGCTATTCTTTTAACTTTTTTTCTTTTTCTTCTTATTGGAATAGCAATTCCTAAAGCTGATAGAATACCTACTAATACTGCAAGTGGTACTTTATAATTTCTATCATTAACTTTAACGCTTACTTCCTTATTATCGCCCTTTATAACTTCATCACTATCTTTATCTAT